>JBKQQQ010000824.1:0-3445 GCA_052144275.1 Streptosporangiaceae bacterium | reverse complement strand
GAGGCGGCCCGCCCGCACCGGGTCACCTACCGCAAGCTGACCCGCTGAACGGCGCGGGAGCGGTCATGTGCGACGACGATGCCCTTGAGGTGATCCGCCAGGCCGAGCGGATCGTGTGGGCGGCAGGCTGGCACATGCAAGAGCAGGACGTGCTACAGCAGCTGGCCGGCACGCGGGGCCTGGCCCGCGCCCGCCTGGAACCACGCTCCGACGTCATCCAGCTCGTCAGCTACGACGGCGAGCACATCGGGCACGTGCGGCGGGAAGGGCCACCCGGCCCGGAGGAGCAATGGGTGGCCGTGCTGAGGCACCAGGCGCGGCTGGTCGGCACCTACGGCAGTGCCGGAAACCGCCGCCGCCGCGCTCGCCCAGGCCTGCGGCAAGACGACCAGGAAAACGGGCTGAAGTGCCTTCGGGACACTACTTCACGCGGCTTACCCGGGTAAGGGACTGTCAGGTTGGGTAATCGCCGTGTGGCGGTCCGTCCAGTGCTTCCCGGGCGATATCTCGCAGGGTGAACGGAGCATCCTGTCTCAGCGCGTCCAACCACGACCGCATCGGCTCTACTCCCTCGATCGTGATGAGGCTGCGGAGGGCCTCCGCCCGCAGGTAGATGTCGGCTCCAGCCTCTGCCACCTCACGCAGCGCCGGGACGCTTTCGGGTGCCCTCAGCTTGCCTAGCGTCGCCGCTGCCAGCAGTGCTCGATCACCGTCGGGGTGACGCAACGTCCAGATCAGGCTGTCTACCCATGACAGGCCGGCGGGCGCCTCGACCGGTTTGCCGCACGCCCCACACGGACCGCTCGGGTGGTCGTTGACCGCGTAGCACTGGAAGCACCAGAACATCCGCGCACCTCCGGCCATGGTCAGAAGCTGGCCCTCGCTACGGCCGGCTGGTTTGCCGGGCGCGGACTGCTCTTCGGTGAGGCGCCTGGTTGGCGGCGGTCTGGTTCGAAGCAGGGCCGGTGCTGTGCGCGGCAGCCGGGTCGATGCAGACCGTTGCCCACGATTCGGTGCATGCACCGTTGCCGCTGCCGGCATTGAGGGCCACCGCGACCGCGATCAGCGTGACAGTTATCAGGAGCCACAGCAGCATCGCGGCCCCCCCCAGGCCCAGGCGCTGGTACACCCGGCGGGCATGCCGGCCTACCGTGTCTCGGCGGGGGTGCCGCCCTTTGCGGCGCGGGTACCGGATAGCCCGTCGCGAGCCCGCCCGGATCCTCTCGCTCACCGGCATCTCCTCGCCCGATGCCATCCGGGTGAACGTGGTCAGCAGCGCTACCAGCTTGGGGTCAGAGCTGGCGAGCCCGTTCTTAATCGAGTCCAGGGCGTTCTGCTCCCAGGCACTAAGGCTCATCACTGGTCCCTCCATCGCCTTGCCATGTTTTGATCCGTGGAGGCGTCATGGAGAAACCGGCGATGCGTGATGGCGCTCACGCCGAGCATCTTGGCCCGGGTGTAATCGGGGTGGAGCCCGTGCAGGAGCTTGGTCACCGTCTGGACCGCATGCCCGCAGCGCTCGTCTGCGTGGTGACACCAGCGAATTCGGCTGGTGCACCCGGGCGGCCGCGTTTCGTCCCTGGCCGCCTGACGGCACCCGGGTACGACGATGCGGTGAGGCGTAGGGGTGCGGTCTGTGAGACCGTCGGCTTCTCACGAAGGGGCATTCAGAAGGCCCGGATCTGATTCGCCCGGATCTGATCCACTGCCGGATCCGGCAGCATATGAATCAAGAGCGGCGTCGCTGCGGCGCCACCCGCCATCGGGCTTGGCCGCTTCGCGGCCCGCCCGGCGCGGGAGCGCCGTCTGGCTACAGGCTTGCACTTGCTAGGACGGGCTACCGGCACGATCACGAGGCGATACGCGCAGCCGACTTCCTCGCCGCCCGATTGTCCCAGTCGCGGTCACCAGGTCAAGGACGCTTCGCGCGTCGCACGCGATCGCACGCGATCGGGCGTTCCGCCGACCCCTTGACCTGGCAGCCACTCGCTAGGGCAATGGCAGCTATGGGGAAGACTGGGCAGGGCAGTGGTCAGCGATGGGGGGATTTGCCACCGCGGCGGGCCTGTGGGAATCCTGGCAGGATGCATAAGACCTCTGGCCTTCGCGATCCTGCGGCGGCGTTTCCCCTGCCGGGTCTTCGCGATGACATCCAGGACCGGCGGGCGGCCAACCGGGCGGTCGGGGTTAGTGCTCTGGGCCTGGCAGGTACTGGCCTCATCGAGCTGCTGCTGGCGATCCTGACAGGATCGGTGGGGCTGCTCGGTGATGCGATCCACAACCTGTCGGATGTCTCGACAAGCGCTGTGGTGTTCCTGGGCTTCCGGTTGTCACGGCGCCCTCCCACAGAGCGGTATCCGTACGGCCTGGAACGGGCCGAGGACCTAGCCGGGATCGGGATCGCGGTAGTCATCTGGGCCAGCGCGGCATTCGCCGGGTATGAGAGCATCCGCAAGCTCATCGGACACGGACCTACCTCGCACGTGGGCGTGGGCATCGCGGGTGCCGCGGTCGGCATTGCAGGTAACCAGGTCGTTGCCCGGTACAAACTCGTCGTCGGCAGGCGGATCAACTCGGCCACGCTGATCGCCGACGCGCGGCACTCCTGGCTCGATGCCCTGTCATCAGCCGGGGCGATGGCCGGACTGATCGCGGTCGCCCTCGGTCAGTCCTGGGGGGATCCGGTCGCCGGACTGGCAGTGACCGCGTTCATCTGCCACGTCGGCTACGAAGTCACCGCTGACGTGGTGCACCGCCTGGCCGATGGCATCGATCCTTCGGTGATCACCGGCGCCGAGGCAGCCGCCGGATCGGTGCCCGGCGTCATACACGCCCACGCCCGCGCGCGGTGGACCGGGCGAACTCTCCGTATCGAGATCGAAGGCTGGGTAGACCCGGATATGCCAGTCCGCGACGCCGATGAACTCGGCCGCCAGGTCGCGACCGCGCTGGCCAGAGAAGTTCCCGAAGCAGGAAGCCTGACCTGGACGACCCGCGCTGGTCCGGCCTGAGTACAAGGCCGCGCCAGAGGATCCCGAGGTCAGTCGCTGGCATTCGCCTTGGCGGCGGCTACGTCCCATCGTTCCTCGATGTGCCCGAAGTGCCAGACGGACAGGGCGACGGCCCAGGTCAGGACGAAGACGCCGACGATGATGAACCCGGCCCTGTTGATGTCGAAGTTGGCCATGAAGGACCAGAACCCGCCGGTCAGGTTGTACTCGCTGGCGATGAGGCCGAGGATCTCGATAGTGCCGATGAAGAACGCGACGAACACCGACAGGCCGGTGATGGTCAGGTTGTAGAAGACCTTGCGGACCGGGCGGGCGAACGCCCAGTCGTAGGCGAAGTTCATGAAGCAGCCGTCGATCGTGTCAAGCAGGCACATCCCGGCCGCGAACAGGATCGGCAGCGACAAGATCGCGTAGAACGGCAGGCCGCTGACCAC
>JBKQQQ010000823.1:0-7237 GCA_052144275.1 Streptosporangiaceae bacterium | reverse complement strand
AGCGCGGCTACGACCCGGTGCTCGGGGCCCGGCCGCTGCGGCGCACGATCCAGCGGGAGATCGAGGACAGCCTGTCCGAGAAGATCCTGTTCGGCGAGCTCAGGCCAGGGCAGATCGTCATCGTGGACGTCGAGGGCAGCGGGGAGACCGCCAAGTTCACCTTCAACGGCGTCCCGAAGCCCGACGTGGTGCCCGACGTGCCCGCGCCGGAGATGGCGAGCGAGCCGGTGGTCAGCAAGAGCAGCGCGGTCGGCAGTTCGACCGGCAGCTCAGGCACCCAGGACGGCGGCGGCACCGCTTCCGCCATGGGCTGATAGCACCGCAAACCCGGGGTCCGCGACATCGCGGACCCCGGGTTTCATGCTGTCTGGGACAGTGCCCCGCTGCCGGGCCGCCCTGCCTCGGGCCGCCCTGCCTCGGGCCGTAGTGGCCCGGGCCGTAGTGGCCCGGGCTCCACCGACCCGGGCAGCGCAAAGCGGCCGTCGGGCAGGGGATCGACCAGGCCGTCGGCGATGAGGCCGTCCAGGGCCCTGGCCAACTGGGCCTGGCCGGGCCAGACCGCGTCGAAGTCGGCCCGGCTTACCGGTTCACCGGAATGGCGCAGCACCGCGAGCAGCCGGCCGCGGCACTGCCGGTCCGTGCCGTCGTAACGCTGGCTCCGGCGCCTAGGCGCCCCGGCCGGCTCCTGGGGGTCCTTAGACTCCTTCGGCCGACCCGCGGCCAGCCAGGCGCAATCGCGGGCCACCGGGCAGGTGCCGCAGCGCGGGCTGGCGGCCGTGCACACCAGCGCGCCGAGTTCCATCACCGCGACGGACCAGCGGGCCGCGACCGCGGGCTCGGCGGGCAGCAGCGACTCGGCCAGCCGCCGCTCCGCTACCGACGGCGCGGCGCCGGGCCCGGGCCGCCCGCCGACGAGCCTGGCCAGCACGCGCCGCACGTTGGTGTCGAGCACGGCGTGCCGCTGGCCGAAGGCGAAGCTGGCCACGGCCGCGGCGGTATAGCTGCCGATCCCCGGCAGCGCGAGCAGGGCGTCCCGGTCCGGCGGCACCATCCCGCCGTGCCGCGTGGTCACGATGGTGGCCGTCTCGTGCAGCCGGAGCGCGCGCCTGGGATAGCCGAGCCTGCCCCACTGCCTGATCGCCTCGCCCGCGGGCTCGGCCGCGAGTGCGGCCGGGGTGGGCCACCGAGCGAGCCAGGAGAGGTATTCGGGCAGCACCCGGGCCACCGGCGTCTGCTGCAGCATGATCTCACTGACCAGCACCGACCAGGGCATCGCGCCGGGAGCGCGCCAGGGCAGGTCCCGCGCGTTGCGCGCATACCAGGCCAGCACCGGCTCCGTGTAGGGCGTCGACATGATGCTGCCTATCGTGGCACGCTCCCGGCGGTGCTGTACCGCCATGCCCGGCCGCGCCGTCGCGGCGTGCTAGGCGTCCCGGCGGAGCAGCACGACCGCCGCCACGGCGAGCAGGCCGGCGGCGAGGAGGACGAAGATGCCGGTCTCGATCCCCTGGAACGCCCAGTAGCGGCCGCCCGGCTGGTAGGTGACGACGGAACGGAAGCTGGCCAGGGCAGCCCGGCAGGACGGCGCGATTCTGACAGCACCCCTGGCCGGGCTCGCGCAGGAGGCCGGGAGGTAGCCGAGGGGGATGTTATAAAGCGCGGCTCCGTTCGGGGCCGCGACCAGGTTGCCGTGCGGGCCGACGACATCCTGCCCGAGTTGCCACGCGGATCCGGGCGGCGTATATCCGTTCAGCACCGAGTGCGTGACGGTGACCGCGCTGATGTAGTGCGGGCGGAGCCAGAGGGTGACCGCCGCGCGGACGGCGATGAACCCAGCGAGGGTGACGGCCAGCGCCGGCAGGGTGCGGCGTAGCAGCGCGCCAGCGCAGATGCCGAGCGCCATGGCGAACAGCGCGTAGGCCACCGGGACGATGCCCATGATGTCGAACCGGCCCGGCTTGAATTGATCAAGCTGCAGGGCGTTGTCAGGTCCGGACCACCAGGTCACGAGGGCCGAGATGACGCCGCCCCAGACCGCCGCGGCAAGCAGCAGCCAGCCGGCCTTCACCGCGAGCCAGCGCTTACGGGTGACGCTCTGCATCCAGGCGAACTGATTAGTGCCGGTCTCGAGTTCGGCGGCCACCAGCGGGGCGCCCCAGAACAGCCCGGCGAGAACCGGGGCGCCCAGCGTCATGATGACCAGGAATCCGACCGCGTGGCTGCCGAGGAACACCGAGCTCGAAAGGTTCGCGCAGGTGTGGGTCGCGGTGCAGGCAGCGACGGCGGAGTGGTACTGCGAGGCCATCTGCAGGCCGGTGATCAGCAGCAGGACGGCGAGCGCGGCCAGCAGGGCGGCGCCCACGCAGAACTGGGCGCGGTGCTGGCGCCAGACGAGCCAGGTCATTGGTCTTCTCCAACCGTGGTGAGGTGCGAGATGGCGGATGCGCCGTCCTGGCCCGTGCTGGGCTGGCCCGTGCTGGGCTGGCCCGTGCTGGGCTGGCTCATGTAGGCGAGCACCATTTCTTCGAGCCCGACCTCGGCGCTCTCCCAGTCCGGGTCGACGACGGGGGCGTTCCCGCGGACGAGCAGGGTGGTCTGGCGGGCCGTGCGGACGGCCTGCACGACGGTGCGGGTCTTCTCGATCGCGGTGGTGGCCTTGCGCGGGCCGACCAGGATCTGGTGCTCGGCGAGCAGCGCGTCGATGTCGCCGCACAGTTGGACGCGGGCGGTGGCCAGCAAGATGAGGTGGTCGGCGACCCGTTCCAGGTCGGCGAGCAGGTGCGAGGACAGTATGACGGTCAGGCCGCCGCACGCGACCGCTTCGGCCAAGGTAGCCAGGAAATGCCGCCGGGCGAGCGGGTCCAGTGCGGCGACCGGCTCGTCGAGCAGCAGCAGCCTGGGCTTTTTGGCCAGGGTCAGCGCCAGGGCCAGCTGAGCTCGCTGGCCGCCGGACAGCGAACCCGCCGCCCGGTCCAGCGGGATGTTCAGCGACCGCAGCCGGTCCCGTACGTACGCGGCATCCCAGCGGGGGTTCAGGTGCGCGCCGATGCCGATGTGATCGTCGGCAGTGAACCGCCGGTACAGCGGGATCTCCTGGGCGAGGAAGCCGACCTCGGCCAGGAAGGCCGGGTCCTGGCGGGGTACGCCGCCCAGCACCGTCATTTCCCCGGCGGTCGGCTTGGCCAGGCCTGCCAGCAGGCGCAGCAGCGTGGTCTTGCCCGCGCCGTTCGGGCCGATCAGAGCCGATATCCGCCCCTCGGGGAGGGTGACAGCGCAGTCGCTCAGGGCGCTGACGCGGCGGTACTGCTTAGACAGCCCGCAGGTCTGGATTACCGTCGTCATGCGATTTCCTCCTCAGCGGCTGCGCGCAGCGTGACGCGCAGGAGTGACTCGATCGACTCATCGTCGAGTCCGGACTCGCGGGCTTGCCGCACCCACCGGGCCAGGCTGCGGCCCAGCCGCGAAATGGTGCCGGGCGGCGGCCCTGGCGGTCGGCTCAGCACGAACGTGCCATGGCCGGGCCGGGCTTCGATCAGCCCCTCGCGCTCCAGGTCACGGTAGGCCTTGAGCACCGTGTTGGGGTTGACCGCCGTCGCGGCGACCACCTCCCGTACCGCAGGCAGCCTGTCGCCCACGTCCAGCAACCCCATCCGCAGTGCCTGCCGGACCTGCTGGACGATCTGCAGATACGGCGGTGCCACCGACCGGCTGTCAATTCGGAAGCTGATCACAGTGCCGGCTCCTTAATGTCTTATGTGGCTAAGACACTAGAACTATCGGCTCGGGCTGTCAACGCCGGACTCAGCCGCGGCGTCCCGGCGCAGGAGTCGGTCACCTGGAACCGCGCCATCAGCCTCCGGGGATGAGTCACGCTCGCGTCGCCGGCGCGCCCGGGCAGCTATCAGGTGCAGGCCAGGGACGCCGCCGTGGCCAGCCCCGTCCGCACCTTCAGGCTCGTGCGCTGACGGGCCCGCGCGCCAGTCGGTCGCCGGCCGGGCTGGCCCGCCGTCGGCCGCCGTTAGACTTCGGTCCCCAGAACGGCGGAGAGCGCCTGGCGGATGTCCTCCACCTCCTGCACCTGCATGAGGTGGGTAAGCCCGTCGGCGCGCTCTAGGGGCGCTCCTGAAGCCACCGGGACGATGACCCGGCGGAAGCCCATCCGCTCGGCCTCGGCCAGCCGGCGCGGCAGGCCGGCCACCCGGCGGACCTCGCCGGCCAAGCCGACCTCGCCGATGGCCACGACGCCGTGCGGCACGCTCAGGTTCGCCGCCGAACTGGCCAGGGCGACCGCGACGGCCAGGTCCACCGATGGCTCGGTCAGCCGGACCCCGCCGACCGTCGCCGCGTACACGTCCTGCCTGCCGAGCTTGAGCCCGGCCCGGCGCTGCAGGACCGCCAGGACCATACCCACCCGGGAGCCGTCGAGCCCCGACGTGGTGCGGCGCGGTACCTCGAGCACGGAGGCACCGACCAGGGCCTGCACCTCCGCGGGCAGCGGCCTGCGTCCCTCGAGGGTGACCGTTACGCAGGTGCCGGGCACCGGCTCGCGGTGCTGGGACACGAAGAGCCCGCTCGGGTCGGGCAGGCCGATAAGGCCGTACTCGCCCAGATCGAAGCAGCCGACCTCGTCGGTCGGCCCGTACCTGTTCTTCACCGCCCGCACCATGCGCAACTGCGAATGCCGGTCGCCGTCGAAATGCAGCACCACGTCGACGATGTGCTCGAGCGCCCGCGGCCCGGCCACCGAGCCGTCCTTGGTCACGTGCCCGACGAGGATGGTCGTCAGCGACCGCTCCTTGGCCACCGCGGTCAGCGCCGCCGCTACCTCCCGGACCTGGGTCACCCCGCCCGGCACCCCCTCGACTCCGGCGGCGGCGATGGTCTGCACCGAGTCGATGATCAACAGGCGGGGCTGTACGTCATCGACGTGCCCGAGCACGACGTCGAGGTCGGTCTCCGCGGCCAGGAAAAGCTGGTCGCTGATCGCGCCGATCCGGTCCGCGCGGAGCCGCACCTGAGCCGCGGACTCTTCCCCGGTCACGTAGAGCACCGGCCCCGACTCCGCGACCAGCGCGCCCGTCTCGAGCAGCAGCGTCGACTTGCCCACACCGGGCTCGCCCGCCAGCAGCAGGACCGCGCCTGGCACCAGGCCGCCGCCCAGGACCCGGTCAAGCTCATCCATGCCGGTGGGCCGCGCGGCCGCGTCGGTCGCGTCGATCTTGCCGATCGGCACCGCGGCGGTGCTGACCGGTGCCGCGCTGCGGTGCGAGACCGCCCGGATCCCCGCTCTGGCCAGCCGGGGCGCCCCGGCCTCCTGGACCGTGCCCCAGGCCTGGCACTCTCCGCATCGCCCGCTCCACTTGGCGGACTGCCAGCCGCACTCGGTACAGCGGAAACCGGACGCCCCGGCCGATGACTTAGCCATGGCCCGCACCTTAGCGGCGACCTCTGACAATCTCAGTAAGCTGGAACCGAACCTACGGAGGGAGTCGGCGTGAGCGGCGAGGCGAAGGTACCCGGTCCGCCGGTCGCCCTGTCCACCTCGTCCGTCTACCCGGAACGCACGCCCGATGCCTTCGAGATGGCCGCGCGGCTCGGCTACGACGGGGTCGAGGTAATGGTCTACACCGATCCGGTGAGCCAGGACGCTGACGTGCTGCGCAGGCTCGGCGACTACCACCAGGTCCCGGTCTTGTCCGTACACGCGCCGAGCCTGCTGCTCACCCAGCGGGTGTGGGGCCGCGAGCCGTGGGAGAAGCTGCGGCGGGCCAGGGAACTCGCCGAGCGCGTCGGCGCCCGGGTGGTCGTCTTGCACCCGCCCTTCCGCTGGCAGCGCGAGTACGTTCGCGGGTTCGAGAAGGGCCTGGCCGCGATGGCCGAGGAAACCGACGTCATCTTCGCGGTCGAGAATATGTACCCGTTGCGGGCCGGCGCTAGCGAAGTGGTGCCGTACGCCCCGCACTGGGACCCGACGGCGCTCGACGTCCCGCACATCACTCTGGATCTCTCGCACACCGCGGCCTCGGGTTCTGACGCCCTGGTCATGGCGGCCGAGCTGGGCGGCAGGCTCGCCCACGTGCACCTGGCCGACGGCACAGGCAATCCCGTCGGGCCCGTGCCGGACGAGCACCTGGTGCCCGGCCGGGGGAGCCAGCCCTGCGCCGGCCTGCTCGGGCAGCTCACCTCGACCGGGTACCAGGGCGTGGTGGTGGTCGAGGTGAAGACCAACCGGGCGCCGACGAGGGAGGACCGGGAGGCGGACCTGGCCGAGTCGCTGGCCTTCGCCCGCAAGCACCTGGCCCTGGCGGCGGGCGAGGCCGCGCGGGGGTTCTAACGGTAGTGTCCCTGTCATGGCAGGCAGTTCCACGACGCTGATCACCGTGGCCCCGACGGGTGCCGAAGCCGACAAGTCCGCGGTGCCCGCCCTCCCGGTCACGCTGAACGAGCTGGTCATCACGGCCAAGGAGTGCGAGGCCGCCGGGGCGGCGGTCATCCACGTCCACATCAGGGACGCCGCTGCCCGGCCCACGCTGGACGGCAGCAGGCTCGCTGACACTGTGGCGGCGCTGCGCGAAGGCACCGGCCTCATCGTCCAGCTGTCCACCGGCGGCGCGGTGACCGACAGCTTCGAAAGCCGGCTGGCCGTCCTGGACGCAGCGCCGGACGCCTGCTCGCTGACCTGCGGTACGGTCAACTTCGGCGACGACGTGTTCGCCAACCCCTGGCCGTTCGTCAAGGACCTGTACCAGCTGACCCAGGAGCGCCAGGTGGTCCCGGAGTTCGAGCTGTTCGACCTCGGGCAGGTGGCGGCGCTGCACCGGCTGCTCGCCGAGTTCGGGCCGCCGGCCGGCGGCCACGTCCACTGCGACCTGGTGATGGGCGTACCCGGCGGCATGCCGGGTGACGTGGCCACGCTGGCCGCCGCCATGGCGGCGCTGCCGGTCGGCGCGACCTGGTCGGCGACCGGGATCGGCCGGACTGCGCTCCCGGTGATGTTCGGGGCGCTCGGGGCCGGCGGTCACCTGCGGGTCGGCATGGAGGACACGCTGACCTTCGCCCGCGGCCGGCCCGTCGCCCGCAACGCCGAGCTGGTCGAGCGGGCCGCCGAGCTGGCCACGATCGCGCAGCGCCCGCCTATGTGCCCCGCCGAGGCCCGCACCTTCCTCTCCATCCCCACCCGTCTCTCCATCCCCACCCGCTCCCACCCAGCGCCACCCGATAACCCATGAGTGTGACT
>JBKQQQ010000822.1:0-3020 GCA_052144275.1 Streptosporangiaceae bacterium | reverse complement strand
CCCCCACCGTGGCCGGGCTGGCCAAGATGCACAACACCCGCAAGGCCCGCGCGATAACCGCCGAGGCGCGCGACATGCTCGGCGGCAACGGCATCCTGCTCGACTACCAGGTCATGCGGCACATGGTGGACATGGAGGCGATCCACACCTTCGAGGGCACCGAGACCATGCAGACGCTTATCGTCGGCCGCGCCATCACCGGCATCGGAGCCTTCACGTAACGGCCTGTGCTCCGCCGATGGGCACGATGTCGACCCGGTAGACGCTTTCCGACTCACGCTTCATGCCCGACTCGATGCCGCGGACCAGCGACTTGACCTGAGCGCCGCTGAGCTCATCGTCAATGTCAAGGCGCGCGGTAACCCACGCCCGGCCCGGACCGGTGAAGGTGACCAGGACCTCGCGAATGGCGGTCACGCCGGGGTAGTCGAGGAGGAAGGCGCGTACTCTGTCTTCGTCAGCGGACCGGAGTGGCTGGGTGAAGTCATCGGCATCTTGCCTCGGCGACGTCGCGGGGGTGAGCAGCCAGACGCCGACCAGGAAGTCGTGACTGCGCTTGCCGAGCCGGAGGCTGGCGCGGATAAGCACCAGCCCGATGAGCACCGCGGCTATCCCCTGGGGTATCGATGACCCGGTGAGCTGATTGAGGGCCAGGGCGGCCAGCGTGATCACGTCTCCCGACACGGACACCGCGTCCTCGACGAAGACAGCCCGCAGCGTCGGGTCAGACGTGACCCTGGACTCCTCTAGGAGGTCCCGGTGGTAACGGCGCCCCCGGACAATCATCTGGCCCGCTGACTGGCGGAATGACACCAGGTCAAAGACGGCAGAGATGGCCAGCACGACATAGGCCACGGCGAACGACGAGGTGACGCTGGGGTGGATCAGCTCGGTGATGCCCTCGCGCAGGGAGAACGCCGCGCCGGCGACGAACACGCCGAGGGCCGCGATCAGCGCCCAGAAGTAGGCTTCCCGCCCGTACCCCAGGGGATGCCGGTCGTCAGGGCGGCGGGTGCTGCGACGCTGAGCGATGAAGAGGAACAGGTCGTTGGCAGTATCGCTGAGTGAATGCGCGGCCTCGGCGGCCATCGCGGACGAACCAGTGACGACCGCTACGGCGACCTTGGCGAGCGCGACCCCGAGGCCTGATCCCAGGGCTACCAATACGGTCCGCATGCTGCTGTCGTTCGGCATGACGCGACCTCCACTCGCGCTTGCCTTTTCCATCTTCATAGCATGCCAATTTGGTAGCGCGTTCATCGTGAGCGGGGCACGAACAACCGGTTCGGTTTCGTGTGCCTAGTACGATGCCCGGCCGGCAGGTGGCTGAGAGAGTAAGCCATGACCGAGAAATCCACTGTCCGAAGTGTGACCTACGATCTGCTGCGGTCCCTCGGACTGACGACCATCTTCGGTAATCCCGGTTCGACCGAGCAGACCTTCCTGCAGGAATTCCCCGACGATTTCAGCTACGTACTGGCGCTGCAGGAGGCCTCCGCCATCGCGATGGCCGACGCCTTCGCCCAGGTCACCCGGCGCCCGCAGCGGCGGGTGGGACGCGGCCATCGCCCTGGCGGAGAAGCTGCGCGCCGCCGTCTACGGGTCACCGCTGGTGGCCGCGGCCGCGCGGGTGGGCGACGCCCTGCTGGGCGACCCCAAGATCGCGATCGACCTGCTCCTGGACATGGTCGCGGAGGGATACGCGCGGACCGCCCCTGAGCCGATGGCGCGGCCGCGCCTGCTGCCGCAGGTGCCGAGCAGCCCGCTTACCCCGCCGGAGGTCTACGCCGTGCTGAGCCGGGTCAGGCCACCCGATTCGGTCATCAGAATCGCGGCGTGGAGACTCCGGCCTTCAGGCCGGGGAGGAAACGCCGCGTCACCTCCCCGGAAATGTCGGCGGTGTCCGATAGTGTGTTCGCATGTCCAGGTACCGGCTGCTCCCCACCCCCGCCCAGGAGGCGGTGCTGCGGGACCACTGCGGCCACGCCCGGTACGTCTGGAACCTCGCCGTCGAGCAGCACTCCCACTGGCACCCCGGCCGGACGGGCGCGCCGGGCTACCTGGAGCAGTGCCGGCAGCTCACCGCCGCGCGGGCGGAGTTCCCGTGGCTGGCCGCCGGCTCCCAGACGGTCCAGCAGCAGGCCCTGCGCGACTTCGCCCGGGCGATGGCGGCATTCGTCGACCCGGGCAACCCGGCCGGGCGGCCGTCCTGGCGCAAGGCCGGGCGGGATGAGGGATTCCGGATCACCGGGCGGCGCGGCAGGCAGTGGGACGTGCGGCGGGTGTCCCGGAAGGCCGGCCAGGTCTGGATACCCAAGGCCGGATGGGTGCGATTCCGCTGGTCCCGCGCCGTACCGCCGGGCGCGAAGTCCTACCGGGTGACCCGGGACCGCGCGGGCCGCTGGCATGTCGCCTTCGCCGTGATCCCCGCGCCGGTTCCTGCCCCCGGTAACGGCCAGGCGGCGGGCATCGACCGGGGCGTCGCGGTCTCCGCGGCCCTGTCGACCGGCGAGATGCTGCACTGCCCCGCCCTGACCGCGCGGGAGCGGACCAGGCTGCGCCGGCTGCAGCGCAGGCTCGCCCGCGCCAGGCGGGGATCGAACCGCCGCGGCCGGGTCAGGCACGCGATCGCCCGGCTGCGGACCCAGGAGACCGACCGGCGCAAGGACTGGGCCGAGAAGGTCTCCACGGACATCGCGCGGCGGTTCGACGTGATCCGGGTCGAGGACCTTCAGATCACGAACATGACCCGGTCCGCGAAAGGCACGCCGGAGAACCCGGGCCGGAACGTCCGCCAGAAGGCCGGGTTGAACCGGGGCGTCCTGCGGTCGGGGTGGGGGCTGCTGGTGCGCCGACTGGAGGACAAGGCGCCCGGCCGGGTGGAGAAGATCAAGCCGCATTACACGAGCCAGCGGTGCTCGGCGTGCGGGCAGGTGGACCGGGACTCGCGTGAGAGCCAAGCCGTCTTCCGGTGCACTGCCTGCGGTTTCGCCTGCCACGCGGACGTGAACGCGGCCATC
>JBKQQQ010000821.1:0-9592 GCA_052144275.1 Streptosporangiaceae bacterium | reverse complement strand
GCCCACAGCAGCGCCGAATCGACCCGGGCCTCCAGGCCGAGCAGCGCGCTGGCGGGCAGGGTGGCGGCCAGCCCGGCGACCGAATCCGGCCACCCCTCGACCTTGCCATTGTGGCTGAACAGCCAGCAGCCCGACACGTACGGCGCGACCGCGGCAGGGCCCAGGTCGGTGCCTTCCGTCGCGCAGCGCACCGCCGCGAGCACCGCGCCCGCCCTGGTCACCCGGGCGATGTCCGCGAAAGACTCGTCCCCCCAGATCGGAACCGGGCGGCGGTACCTGGCTGGGGCCGGGTCGTCCGGCGCGTACCATCCGACCCCGAACCCGTCCGCGTTCACCGTCCCGTACCGCTGTCGGCGCGGCGCCCAGGCCTGCCGGTACAGGCCGTGTGGTGGGTCGATGAGCAGCGTCCGCAGCGTAGCGGGGATCCCGAGGTAGGCCAGGTGCCGGCACATCAGGCGGTCTCCCGGGGACTCCGGGGGGCGGTCTCCCCGGAGGAGAGGGTGGCTGAGCGGGCAGTGCGGAAGCCGGAGAAGATCTGCCGCCTGATCGGGTAGTCCCAGTTGCGGAACGTGCCGCGGCAGGCCACCGGGCTGACCGCGAACGACCCACCGCGCAGGACCTTGTACTCAGGGCCGAAGAACACCTCCGAGTACTCCCGGTACGGCCACGCCGCAAACCCCGGGTACGGCAGGAAGTCCGAGCTCGTCCACTCCCAGACGTCTCCGATCAGCTGCCTGGCCCCGCACGCAGCCGCCCCCTCGGGGTAGGAGCCGACCGGCGCCGGGCGCAGGAAGGCCTGGCCGAGGTTGGCGTGCGACGACTCGGGGTCTGCGTTGCCCCACGGGTACCTGCGGGTCAGGCCGGTGGCGGGATCGTACCGGGCCGCCTTCTCCCACTCGGCCTCGGTCGGCAGCCGGCGGCCGGCCCAGCGGGCGTACGCGTCGGCCTCGTACCAGCACACGTGCAGTACCGGCTCGTCCGGCGTGACCGGCTCTGGCCGGCCGAAGACCCGGCGGGTCCACTGCCCGCCGTCCTGACGCCAGTACAGCGGCGCGGTGAGCCCGGCCTTCTGCCGTTGCTTCCAGCCGGCCTGTGTCCACCAGCGCGGGTCGTCGTACCCGCCGTCCTCGATGAACTCGGCGTAGGCGCCGCAGGTCACCGGGGTGGTGTCGAGATAGAAGGGCGGCACGTCGACGGTGTGCGCTGGCCGCTCGTTGTCCAGCGCCCACGGTTCGGTGGAGGTGCCCATGGTAAACGGGCCGCCGGGGACGAGCACCTCGGACGGCAGCCGGAACGCGTCGGCCGGCGCTGGCCCGGGAGACGCGGCGGCGAGCACCGGCGCTCCGGCCCGGATCTGGTGCGTGATCAGCATCGTCTCGTCGTGCTGCACCTCGTGCTGGGCGATCATCCCGAACGCGAACCCGTCGCCGAGCAGCCGCGTCCCGGTCAGCGGAGCACGCTCGAGCAGGTCGAGCACGCGGCCGCGCACCTCGTGCCCGTAGGCCCGCGCCTCGGCCGGCGGCAGCAGCGGGAGCGTGGGACGTTCGGCACGCGGGTGCTCGAACGCGTCGTACAGCGGGTCGATCTCCGGGTGCATCGGCTCGCGGCCGCCGACCTCGCGGAGCAGCCAGAGCTCTTCCTGGTTGGCGATGTGCGCGAGGTCCCAGACCAGGGGGGACATCAGCGGCGAATGCTGTCTGACCAGGTCGGCCTCGTCCACGCTGTCAGTAAGCAGCGAGGTCCGCGCCCGCGCGCCGGTCAGTTCCCGCGCGATGACCCCCCGCAGGGTTTCTGGGTCGATCTGTGACTCCGTCATCTTCAGACTCCGTCCAGTTGGTCGTCGGCAGGACATCGGTCTTTCAGTACGTAGCGCTCGGTGAAGTCGGCGACCGCCCGCCGGACCGGGGCGGGCGCGCCCGACCGGGCCAGCGCGGCGTCGGCGGCTTCGAAGCACTGCTTGCTGGCCTGGCTGAGCCGCGGATCAGAAGGACCGCACCTGGCCGCCCGAAGCCACGGGTCCTGGGCGTCGGGCGCCCCCTCCCACAGCGGCTCGGCGGCGGCCAGCGCGGCGTCGGCGGCACGCTCGTCACCGGTCAGGGCGGTGGCGACCGCCGCCGGCACGATCCAGCCGTCACCCGGCTGCGCGTCGATCATCCGCAGTTCCATGTGCCCGTGCGGGCGGACCGGCGGGAACAGGGTGGACAGGTGATACTCCAGGTCCTCGGCGGTGGGCGCCCGCAGCGGTCCCGAACCGCCGTCGCGCAGCCAATTGCGGAAGGTCAGCCCCGGCGGCGCGGTCCAGTCCTGGGACCCGGGTTCGCGGACGCACATGAGCTCGGCGTCCAGCGCGTACGCGGCCCACGCGTCGCGCGGGTCACCGTCGGCCGCCTGAAGGGCCGGGGCCCGGGTCCGTCCCGGGTCCATGTTGGCCCACACCTGCTGGCGGGCCGAACGCCAGCCCGTCGGCCGCCCGACGCGCAGCGGGGAATTGGCGAACGCCGCCACCAGCACCGGCCCGATCGCGTGCAGCAGTCGCCAGCGCGCGCGGTATCCGGACTGGCTCTTGCTGTCGTCGCCGGCGTCCAGGCACACCTGGACGGACGCGGTGCCGCACATCATCCGGCGGCCCCACGGGCCCTCGCGGTCGAAGAATTTCTCCATCGCGACGTACCGCGGCAGATCGAGCACACGCCGGGGCGGGCGCAGCGGGTCGAGGCCGTAGCCGCAAAGCTCAAGGCCGACCGCCGAAGCCGCGTCACGCAACGCGGCCAGGTCGCGCCCAGTGACCTCAAGAAGCTCACCGAGCGTAGCGGCGGGCGCCGAGCTGAGCTCAAGCTGCCCGCCAGGCTCGACCGTGAGCGAGGCACCAGAAGGAAGAGAAGATTGATACCGAACGGGCTGTGGTGCTTGCCCTGAGTAGCCTTCCTCGTCCGAATGGCTGTCAAAACCGGCGAGGGTAGCGGCTACTTGCTCCGCCTGCACCGGGAGTGCGGGATCGCGGTGATCGCGCACTAGCCACTCGAGTTCGACGCCCACTCGTTCCGGCGGGCCCGTCTTGAAGCAGATACCGTGAACGTGCGCTTCCGCGTCGTCCTCGGTAATCTGCACCCCGTTGATCACGATTTCAACACTACCTGACTCATCTCGCCGGACCCCAGAGCCCGGCCCGGCGGGTCGGCGCAGGGCCCGGAAGGGCCCTGTACGCGCTGCCCAGCGGGGCGTGGGCTATTCGTCCTCCCAGGCAAGTTTCAGGTTCGGGTGGTACCTTGCGGCACACGGCACGCGATCGCTAGTGACTTTCAGTCACCACATTAATGACACGCCGTAATGACCAACATGGCCGGTGGCGCGTTACTGCTCTGGCAGGATGGAACTCGATGAAGGCACCGTTCGCGAGGATTCCGCTGCTATTCCGGGGTAAGGCTGAGGAGCCCCCCGGTATCATCGCTGTCGCGCGCGTGGACCGCAAGACGAAGAACATCACCAAGCGCCTCAACCCGGGCGAGATCGCCATTATCGACCATTCCGACCTGGACCGGGTGAGCGCCGAGGAGCTTATCAGGCGCAAGGTCGCGGCCGTGGTCAACGTCTCGGTCAGCATCACCGGGCGTTACCCCAACCTCGGCCCGAAACTGCTGCTCGATGCGGGCATCCCGGTCATCGACGGGGTCGGGCGCGACGCGCTCGTCCGGATCACCGATGGTGCCGTGGTCCGGCTTGACAACGAAACCCTCTACCTCGGCGATACGGTCGTGGCCAAGGGCACGCCGCTGACCGAGGAACTGGTCGAGGCGGCGATGACCGAGGCCCGGGCCATGGTCGGGGTGCAGATCGAGTCGTTCGCCGCGAATACCCTTGAATTCCTCCGGCGTGAGCACGAACTGCTCACGCACGGTATCCCGGCGCCCGACATGGACACGGACATGAACGGCCGGCACGTGCTGGTCGTGGTGCGCGGCTATCACTACCGCGAAGACCTGGCCGCTCTCCGGCCTTACATCCGCGAGTACAAGCCGGTGATGGTGGCCGTGGACGGCGGCGCGGACGCGCTGATCGAGGCCGGCTACCAGCCCGACGCCATCTTCGGTGACATGGACTCGGTGTCCGACGAGGCGCTGTGCTGCGGCGCGGAACTCGTGGTGCACGCCTACCCGGACGGCCGCGCCCCCGGGCTGGCCCGGGTCCGTGAACTCGGCCTGGACGCCATCACCATCCCTGCCCCGGGGACGAGCGAGGACGTCGCCCTGCTCGTCGCCGACGCCAAGGGGGCCACCCTGATCGCGGTGGTGGGCACGCACCACACGCTGGAGGAGTTCCTCGACAAGGGCCGGCCGGGGATGTCGAGCACGTTCATCACGCACCTTCGGGTCGCGGGGAAGCTGGTCAACGCCCGGGGCGTGCACCAGCTGTACCACAGCCGGATCTCCAGCTGGTCGCTGCTCGTGCTGGTGCTCGCCGCGGCGGTGACCGTGTTCGTCGCCGTGGTGTTCTCGCCCGCTAGCCCCATCCTCGCCAGATACTTCGAAGCGACCTGGCATTCCTTTACCTACTGGCTGACCGGAAAACTCTAGTGATCGACTTTCGCTACCATCTCGTCTCCATCGTGGCAGTGTTCCTCGCGCTGGCGATCGGGATCGTCCTTGGCTCGACCGAGCTGCAAGGACCCGCGTACAACTTCCTGGACCGGACCACCGCGAAGCTGCAAAACGAGCTGGGCCAGGTCACCAGCCAGCGGGACGCGGCCCAGCAGCAGGTCACCCAGGACGACTCATACGCCCAGGCGGTCGAGCCTGCGGTGCTGCGTGACCTGCTGACCGGCCAGAAGCTGCTGATCGTCACCGAGCCGGGCGCCCAGTCCTCCGTCGTCAGCGGAATTAGCACCGCCGCGAACGACGCGGGGGCCGCCGTCACCGGGCAGATCAACCTGGCGCCGAAGTTCTTCGACACCAGCGGGACGACGCAGGACAGCCTGAACCAGACCACCCTGGACGTGGCCCAGACCGCCAACATCACGCTGGACACCAGCGCGACCTACCAGCAGCAGGCCGCGCAGGTGATCGCCAGCGAGATCCTGGCCAAGTCGGCGGGATCGACGTCACCAGGGTCGTCGGGCAGCCAGTCCGCTGGCGGCCAGGGAGCCGACGCCGGGACGATGCTCCAGGCCTACGCCGCGTCCCAGTTCCTCAGCATCACCGGGCAGCCGGCTACCCCGGCCACCCTCGTCATCGTGGTGACCCCGCAGAACGCGCCGTCGGACGGCAGCGCGAACGAGCTGGACCAGGTGCTTATCCCGCTGACTCAGGAACTGGCGGCCAAGAGCGCGGCCACCGTGGTCGTGGGCTCGTCGACGGGCTCGGGCGCGGGCAGCCCGATCGCGGTGCTGCGGTCGAACAGCGTGGCCAACCAGGTGTCCACGGTCGACGACGCCGACCTGGTGTCGGGGCAGACTGTCGCCATCCAGGCGCTCGCGGCGCAGCTCGCCACCGGCAAGGCCGGCAGCTACGGGTTCACCGCCAACGGCGCGACCGCCGTCGCCCCGAGCCCGGCGCCCACGCCGACCGCGTCCCCGAGCCCGACGCCCACGTCCTCGACGAAAAAGAAGGCCAAAAATTGAGCAGTGTCCGGTTGATCGCCTCCGTGTCAGCAGGCGCGGCCGCCGCGGGGGCGGCCCGGCTCGCGTACTCCGCCATGAACCGGCGTCCGCCAGGCGGCCCGAAGACATGGTCGCGCACCAACCACCGGGGCGAGCCGGTCACCCTGCTGGAGGGACCCGCCGTCGCGGCCGGCGCGATCGCTGGCGTGCTGGCCCGGCGGCTGACCGGATCGGCGAGCTGGCGCGCGAGCGCCGCGATCGCGATCGGCGGAGCGGGAGCGGCGGCGTTCGGGGCCTATGACGACCTGGCTGGCTCCGGGGACCGGCGCGGGTTCCGTGGCCACCTGGGAGCGCTGCGGCATGGCGAGGTGACCACCGGCGCGGTGAAACTGGGCGGCATCGGTGCCACCGGGATCGTCAGCGCCGTGCTGGCCGGAGGCTCGCCCGCGGACGTGGTCATCAACGCCGGCCTGGTGGCCGGGGGCGCCAACCTGCTCAACCTGTTCGATCTGCGGCCAGGCCGGGCCGTCAAGGTCGCCGTCGCCTCAGGTGCCCTGATCGGCGCGGCCGGCCAGGACAGCGTCGCGGCGCCTGTGGCGGCAGCGCTGGCCCTGCTGCCCGAGGACCTGGGCGAGCGGGCCATGCTCGGTGACGCCGGCGCCAACGCGCTCGGCGCGATGCTCGGCGCCTCGGCGGCGGCAGGCCTGTCCCGGCCGACCCGGATCGTGCTGCTCGCCGGGATCGCCGGGCTGACCGCGGCGAGCGAGAAGGTCAGCTTCACCAAGGTGATCGAGCGCACCCCGGCGCTGCGCTGGCTGGACATGCTCGGCCGGCGGCCCGCGCCGCAGCTGCCCGCCGTGACGGTTCCGGCTCAGCGCCCGAACACGCGTCTTGCCAGGGCGGGAACCAACGCCCGTTCGGCCGGAAAAAACGACCTGACGCCGCCGGAAGAATGACGGCGCCCGTGGCCGAGCGGGGGAGCGCTCGGCAGCGGGGCGGGGGGATCGGCCGGGCCGCGCTGCTAATCGGCGCGATCACGATGCTGGCGCGGGTCATCGGGTTCGGCCGCCAGGTCGTGTTCGCGCACACGGTCCAGGCCTCATGCCTGGGTACCGCGTACACCACGGCGAACATGGTGCCGAACATCATCTACGACATCGTGATAGGCGGTGCCCTCACCGCGGTGGTGGTGCCCGTGCTGGCCGGTCCCGCGCTGGCCGGGATCCCGGGTCCGGCCGGGGCCGAGTCGGCCGACGCGGACGGGCGGACCGACCGCGAGCAAGTGCGGCAGACCTCCGCCGCGCTGCTCACGTGGACGGTGCTGCTGCTCGTCCCGGTCAGCGTGCTGGTCGCGGCCGTCGCGCGGCCGCTGGTGTCAGTGCTGCTTGGCGGGACACCCGGCTGCCCGCGGGCCAGCATGGTCGCTCTCGGCGCGCGAATGCTGGTGGTGTTCGCGCCGCAGATCCTGCTCTATGGGCTGGCCGTGGTTCTTTACGGCATCCTGCAGTCACACCGCAGGTTCGCCGCGCCCGCGCTGGCGCCGGTGCTTTCCAGCCTGGTCGTCATTGGCGCCTACTTCTGGTTCGGCGTGGCCGGGAGCGGCTATCAGAACATGGACCGGCCGGTGCCCGCTCTGGCCTGGATCGTGCTGGCTGCCGGGACCACGGCGGGGGTCGCGGCCCTGGTCGCGACGCCGCTCATCCCGGCCGCTCGGCTGCACTTGGCCCTGAGGCCCGCGCTGCGGTTCCCGGCCGGGGTCGGAGCGCGGGTGCGTTCGCTGGCCGCCGCGGGTGTGACCACGCTCATCGCGCAGGACGCCTCGGTGGTGGTGGTGATCGTGCTGGCTAATTCCTACGGCGGCAGCGGCGCGCTCGTGCTCTACGGCTTCGCCTGGGCGGTCTTCTTCGTGCCCTACGCCGTGCTGGCCGTGCCGATTGCGACCAGCGCCTTCCCCGAACTGTCCGCGCGTTCCGACCGTTTCGACGCGACCAGCGCCGCGTCCACGCGCGCGGTCATGGTCGCGTCCTGGCTGGGAGCGGCGGGGATGGCCGGCACCTGCATTCCGCTGGCGCGGGTCTTCCAGTCGCACGCCCACCAGGCCGCGGACGCCAGGCAGTTGGCGATCGCGCTGGCCGCGTTCGCGCCAGGACTCGTCGGGTACGGCCTGACGGCGAACCTGTCCCGGGTGCTCTACGCCGATGGCCGAAACCGGGCCGCCGCCCTGGCAGTCGGCGGCGGCTGGCTGCTGGTGATCGTGGCGGACCTGTGCATTGTGCCGTTCGTCCCGCAGTCCTCGGTCCTGCCCTGGCTCGGGGCATGCACCACCATCGGGCTTACCGGTTCCGGGGTCGCGCTGCTCGTCCTGGTGCGCCGGTTCCGCGGCCCTGACGCGCTGCGCGGCTGCGGGCGGGCCGCGCTCGCCGGGCTGGCCGGTGCCCTGGCCGGCGCCGCCGCTGGGCTGGGCGTGACGATCGGGGTCCGGGTGACGGGATTCCTGCCCAACGTGGCTGTCACGCTGCTGGCCAGCGGGGCCGTGCTGGTGGCCTTCCTGGCGGTGGTCGCGGTCGCTGATGGCGGGGACCTGCGCGCGGTGCTGCGCAGCCGTGCTGCCACGGGGGGACGACCCCCCCAGACCCCCCCGAGGGTCCGGACATGAAGGTCGCGTTCGTGCTCGGCACCAGCACCGGCGGCACCGCCCGGCACGTCCGGATGCTCGCGGGCGGGTACGCGGCGCGGGGCGTGGCGGCCGAGGTGTTCGGCCCTGCGCAGACCGACCGCGACTTTGGCTTCAGCGCTCAGGCCGGGTTCATCCCGGTGGAGATCGCGGACCGGCCGCGCGTGCTCCGTGACCTGCGGGCGATCGCGCGGCTGCGCCGCCTGATCCGCGCCTGGCGACCCGACGTGGTGCACGCGCATGGCCTGCGAGCCGGGGCGCTCACCGCGATCGCCCTGACATTTGTCCGGCCCGACGTGTACCACCCCCGGCCCGCCCTGGTCGTCACCGTGCACAACGCTCCGGCCGCGGGCGGTGTCACCGGCGCGATCTACCGCGTGCTCGAGCTGATCGTGGCGCGCACCGCGGACTCGGTGCTGTGCGTGTCCCCGGACCTGGAAGAACGGATGCGCGCCTCAGGTGCCCGCCGGGTCGGCCGCGCCCTGGTTCCCGCGGACGCCGTTCCCGTCCCGCAGGATGCCGGGCGCCGTCGGGCGGCCGCCACAGGAAACGTTTCCGCGGAAACGCGCGTGGTTTCCTTCGCCGGTCCGGGCCGCCCGACCGTGCTTGCCGTCGGCAGGCTGGCCGCCCAGAAAGGGTTCGGGACCCTGCTTGATGCCGCTGCCTCCTGGCGGGATATGCGGCCCGAGCCCCTGCTGGTCATCGTCGGCGACGGGCCGCTCGAGGCCGGACTGACGAGCCAGGCGGCCCGGCTGAAGCTCGACGTCCGGTTCCCGGGCCACCGCGATGACGTGCCCGCCCTGCTGGCTTCGGCCGCCGTGTTCGTGCTGCCCAGCGTATGGGAGGGCCAGCCGCTCATCCTGCAGGAAGCGCTGCGGGCCGGCGTGCCCATCGTCGCCACCCGAGTCGGCGGCACGCCCGAGCTCACCGGCGAGGACGCCGCCCTGCTCGTTCCTCCGGGTGAGGTGGCCCCGCTGGCCGATGCCGTTCGCGCGGTGCTCACCGACCCGGGGCTGGCCGCCCGGCTGCGCCAGGCGGCCGCCGACCGCGCGCGTGCCCTGCCGACCGAGGACGACGCGGTGACCGCGGCCCTGGCCGAATACGACCTCCTCACCCGTACCAGGCAGTGATCCCGCCGGTCCGCTCGTTTAGCCAGGTGTCACAGTGCGATCTACTCGCCCGGTCGGTGTGTCAGGATGTGATCCAGTCGCGGGCGAGGAGTCCGGCCAGGTCTTCCAGCAGCGGACCGGCCTGCTCGCGGCAGCGCGCGAGGTCGGGCTCGATGTCGGCGAGCGCGTAGGCACGCGCGATGCCTGCCGAGCGGA
>JBKQQQ010000820.1:0-13661 GCA_052144275.1 Streptosporangiaceae bacterium | reverse complement strand
AAGGCTGGCCGCCAGGGGACGCCAAGCTGCTCGCCGGATGGCTCGCGGGCCTGCTAGCGGTCTGCGAGGCAAGCGGCACGCGGGCGGAAGAGGGCGACGGCCTGCTGGTGCTCGTGCTGGCGCTGCTCACGGTCTTGCAGGACGACGACGTGCCGGCGGGACGCGAGCTGTGGGACGCGGTCCTGGACGAAGCCGATGATCTTTGCGACGTCCAGGACCTGGACCTGGACGTGGCCCCGGCCGCGTTCGTGCTGCGGGTCGGCCGCGAACGCGGGAACCCGCTGGGCGGGCTGGTGACGCTGCTGGCCGGCTTCGGCGCACTCGCCGCGGAGCCCGCCGCACCCGCCGCACCCGTCATCACGCCGCTGGGCCGCTGGGCGGCACGCCAGCTGGCGGAGGCCCTGCCAGGCGCGGCCGATCCGGAGATCAGCGCCGCCGAGCTGATCGCGGAGGTGGCCGGATCCGCCGATGAGGCGGAGCAATGGGAGGCCGCCTCGGAGTGGCTGGACGCGCGCGACCCGGAAGACGCGGTGCGGGAACTCCTGGAGGCGGCGGAGTCGATGTCGCCCCGGCTGCGCACCGTGGCGGTCAGCCTGGCCGAAATGCTCGAGGGGGATGGACTACCTGCCTGGCGCGAACTGGCGAAGGCGCCGTGCGTGGGCCCGCACGCCCGCGCCGTGCTGCACTCCTGGAACCAGGGGCCGGAACCTGATCAGGCGGACTGGCAGTGGCTGGCGGCCGAAACGGCAGCCGTCGCGCTGGAGGAAAGCGGACCCGACGAGGCGCTGTGCCGGATCTGGGAATCCGTCCGGGGAGACGGGCTGGACGGGCGGCTGGCCGCGGTGCGCGCGACCGGCCATCCGGACGCGGAAAAGCTGGCACGGATGGTGGCTGGGTTCGTCGCGTCAGGCGCACCACGCAGCATCGACCAGGGGGTCCAGCTGAAGATGATGCTGAAATACTCCAAGCCGCCGATCTGGCGCAGCGTGCAGCTCCCCGTCATCGCCAGCCTCGGTGACCTGCACAGGGTGATCCAGGTGGTGTTCGGCTGGGACGGTGACCACCTGCACGCCTTCACCGTGGGCGGCAGGAAGTACAGCGACCCGTTGTTCGAGCTGGAGCTGACCGCCGACGAGGACGAAATGCGGGTCCGTGACGCTTTCCCGCCCGTTGGGAGGAAGGTCGGCTACGAGTACGACTTCGGCGTCGGCTGGATACACGAGATCACCCGGCAGAAGGCGATCAGGCTCGACCCGGAGCAGGTTTACCCGGCCTGCGTCGCGTTCAGCGGCGACTCTCCTATCGAGTACCCGTCCGAGGAGGATCCGCAGGAACCCGGGCCGTTCAGCCTGACCGAGGTCAACCGGAAGCTCGCCAAGCTCGGCGGTGGCTGAGCTCGGATGCCGCAACATCGCGAGGAGGAGATCATGCGTATCAGGTTCGTCGCCAAGGATCCCGAGAGCGTGCCGGACCAGTCACCGACCCTCTACAAGACCGACCGGGACAGCTGGCTCGTGCAGGGCTGGGTCGTCACCGACTCCAGCACGCTCGCCGAGATGAGCATCCCTGCGGGCGAAACGGTCGTGGAGATCCCCGACCGGCTCGTTCCCTTCTTCCGGGAGGGTTAGTGGGGCTGCGATATGAGGAGTTCGCCGCCCTCTTCCCGCAGGTCAAACGTGAAGCCCTCCACCTGGAGATGCGGGACTCCTACGGCACAGAGGCCGAGATCCCGCACCTGGCGAAGTGGGCTGCGGGAGAACCTGATGACCTCGGCTGGCTCCAGCCGTGGTGCGCGCACGTCCGCGATGCCACCACGGCCGGGAAGACGTTCCGGCGTGCAAGGGTCGTGTCCGAACCCCTCAGCGACTACCAGCGCTGGGCGCACAGCCTCACCGCGCCGATGGTCGACGCTGGGGAGGACATCCGGTGGGTGCCCCGCGCCCGGGTGTCGGAGCTGATGTTCCCCGGCAACGACTTCTGGCTGTTCGACGACGAGGTGCTGGTGTTCCTGGTGTTCGCCGGAAACGGCCTGGTCGTCGACCGGCCCGCCAAGACTGACCCCAACCTCATCGCTCGCTGCCGGGCATCATTCGAGGCGGCATGGGCCCTCTCCATCCCGCACCACGAGTACACGCCCGACATGAGCTGATACAACGGCGCTGTGCCCGGCGAAGACGTCCAGCAGGCGAAGGAGGCGTTCGGCGTCCGCCTGCGTGAGCTACGCCAGGAAGCGAGTCTCACGGGGCGGGCGCTCGCGCAGCTGACCGGGCTGCATTACACGAAGATCAGCCGGGTCGAGAACGGCCGGCAGAGCGTCACGGACGCGGAGATCCGCGCGTGGTGCGCGGCGTGCGGCGCCAGCGACCAGGTGCCCGAGCTGATCGCGATGGCCCGCACGGTCGAATCGATGTACCGGGAGTGGCGCCGCCAGACCCGGGCCGGGATGCGTCACCTCCAGGAGTCCTCAGCACCGCTGTACGAGCGGACACGGCTGTTCCGGATCTATGAGCACACCGCGCTGCCTGGCCTGTTCCACACCGCCGAGTACTCGATGGAGATCATGAACTATTTGGTGCGGTTCCTCGGCCTGCCCGATGACGCCGAAGCCGCCACAGCGGCCCGGCTCGCCCGGCAGAAGGTGCTGCGCAGCAGTCGCCGCCGGTTCATCGCCGTGCTGGCCGAACAGGCGCTCCGGACCCGCATCGGCACGCCCCAGGTGATGGCAGCGCAACTGGAGCATCTGCTGGAGGTGATGCGCCTGCCGAACGTGAGCGTCGGAATCATCCCGGCGATGGCGGAGCGGTACACCGTCGCGCAGGTGCCCTTCTGGATCTGGGACGACGCGCGGGTCACCGTCGAGACGGTCTCGGCGAGACTGGAGATCACCCGCCCGGACGAGATCGCCCTGTACGCCACGGTGTTCGATCAGCTCCGCCAGTCGGCTGTCTACGGGTCCCAAGCCCGCGAATTGATCAGCGAGGCGGCTGCTGATCATCTGCAACGTTCTGCAACATCCTAGCGCCAGCGCGGCGTTCACGGCTTCACTGGCGGTACTGGTTCTACACCCCGACCTCGCAGAACCCTTCCGGGACCGCGGCGCAGCTCATCGCCGCAGTCGGCCCGGCGTTCCACCCGGAGTGGGCTGTCGTGCTCCGGGGTGTGCTGTTCGCCGTCGACCGGCATCAGGCCCGGAACGTCACCGGAGTCATCACCGGCCCGGTCGAGGTGGCGCGGTGAGCGACCGGCCGCATCTCATCCTGGTGGGCGGCGGGAAGCTCGACGCCGTAGAGCGGCGCCACCTGTTCGAGCGAGCTCATCCCGAGGTGACCTTCGTCCCGCCCGCGACAGTGAACGACCGCTGGCGGGCCATCGTCCCCCTCGGCAAGATCCCCGGTCATCCTGACGAGACCACGATCGGGTCCTACGAGCTTGCGGGCTTGATGGACCAGCTGGAGGAGATCTGGCCGCCGGACGGGCGCCCGGGCGGCAGCACCGGCTAGCAAGACGCGCGACGGCCGGGAAACCCCTCGGCTAGGGGCCGCCGCGTTCAGGCCATGCCGGAGTCCCCTCCGGTGCCCTCAAGTCCGGCGGATACCTCCAGGAAGGAAGACAGCATGACCGTCACCGCCCTGGTACCCGGCATATCCGCCGCCGAGGACCACTGCATGCAGCAGGGCGCGAGGGAGTTCTTCCAGACACAGGGCACAGATGCCCCAGCGGGCGCCGGCGCGCTCGCCAGGGATTTCCGGGCTCTGGCAGCGCCCGCGGCCTCCCGGGAGCCCGTTAGGCTGGCTGAGTGGCTGAACTGGCGGGTCTGGACCTGCCACCGGACGGGACCGCGGACGTCTGGTGGGCGCGCAGGCAGGACGCTTCGGACCGGCACGCCGGGCTGCTCGATGCGACCGAACGGCGGCGCTGGGCGGCCTACCGGCGCGACGAGGACCGCGCGCGGTTTTTGGCCGGATGCGCGCTGGCGAAGACCGTGCTCGCCCGGTACACCGGCCTGCGGCCGGCCGACGTGCGTTTCGACCGGACCTGCGACCAGTGCGGCGAGCCGCACGGCAAGCCGGTCATCGAGGGCGGCGTCATCGAGGGCGGGGTCGTCGAGCATTCCGTCGCGCACTCCGGCGACCTGGTCGCGGTCGCGGTCGCGCGGACCCCGGTCGGCGTGGACGTCGAGCAGCTTGACGGGCGCCCGCACCCGCTGGGCGGTGACGGCGATCCGGAGGCGCTCGCCCAGCTGGTGCTGTCCGCGGCCGAACGGGCGGTGCTGTCCGCGGTCCCTCCGGCCGGCCGGGCCCGTGCCTTCCTGGTCGCCTGGACCAGGAAGGAAGCCGTGACCAAGGCGACCGGGGATGGCCTGCGCGCCGCCTTCAGCGACGTCGTCGTGGCCGCCGACGCCGGCCCGCCCCGCCTGGTGTCCTGGCCCTACCCGCGGTCTGTCCACAGCGTGTCCCTGCTTGACCTGGACGCGGCCCCCGGGTACGTGGCGGCGCTCGCGGTTATCGGCCGCTGCGAGGCGGTGCGGGCCAGGGACGGGTCGGCGTTGCTCGCGGACCGGGCCTGAGATCAGGAAAGGTCGGATGTATCTGCGGGCACCCTGCCACGGCGGGCGCGTGTCTTGTAGCGTGGCGGGCGGAGGCGGTTGATGCGCATCGGCTTGTTCGTGACGTGCCTGACCGACACGCTGTTCCCCGGCACCGGCCAGGCCGTGGTCGCGGTGCTCGAGCGGCTGGGCCATCAGGTGGATTTCCCTGCGGCCCAGGCGTGCTGCGGTCAGATGCATTTCAACACCGGTTACCGGCGGGAGGCGGTGCCGATGGCGCGCGGGTTCACCGCCGCCTTCGCCGGCTACGAGGCCGTCGTCACCCCGTCGGCCTCGTGTGCCTCGATGGTCCGGGAGTACTTCCCGGCGCTGGCGGCGCAGGCGCGGGACCCGCGCCTGGCTCGGGCGGTGGCCGAGGTCGCGCCGCGGACCTATGAGCTTTCTGTGTTCCTGACCGGCGTGCTGGGGGTGACGGATGTGGGCGCCTATTTCCCGCACCGGGTGACGTATCACCCGAGCTGTCATTCGCTGCGGATGCTGCAGGTGGGCGACGCCCCGCTGCGGCTGCTGCGCGCGGTCCGCGGCCTGGACCTGGCCGACCTGCCGGACGCCGAGGAGTGCTGCGGGTTCGGCGGCACGTTCGCGGTGAAGAACCCCGACGTGTCGGCCGCGATCTGCGCGGACAAGGTCGCCGCGGTCCGCCAGACCGGGGCCGAGGTGCTGTGCGCGGCGGACAACTCGTGCCTGATGCACATCGGCGGCGCGCTGGACCGGCAGCGGTCCGGGGTGGCCGTCATGCACCTGGCGGAGATCCTGGCCCGCACCGAGGACGCCCGGTGACGGCGCCGGGCGCGGGCGGCCCGCCGCCAGGCGCGCCCCCGGCGAGCGCACCGCATCCAGGCATGCCGACGTACCTGGGCATGCCGCCGTTCCCGGTCGCGGCCAGGGCCGCGGTGGCCGATTCCCAGCTGCGCGCCAACCTGACGCACGCCACGCACACCATCCGCGCCAAGCGGGCCGGGGCCGTCGCCGAACTGGCCGACTGGGAGCAGTTGCGGCAGGCGGCTAAGGAGATCAAGGACCACACCCTGGCTCACCTGGACACCTACCTGCTCCGCCTGGAGGCCAACGTCACCCGGGCGGGCGGGCACGTGCACTGGGCAGCCGACGCGGACGAGGCGAACGCGATCGTGGCCGGCCTGGTCCGCAGCGCCGGCGCCGACGGCGTGGTCAAGGTGAAGTCGATGGCCACCCAGGAGACCGGGCTCAACGAGGCGCTGGCCGCCGACGGCATCGGCGCGCTCGAGACCGACCTGGCCGAGCTCATCGTCCAGCTCGGCCACGACCGGCCCAGCCACATCCTGGTGCCGGCCATCCACCGGAACCGGGCCGAGATCAGGGAGATCTTCCGCACCCAGATGCCGGGCGCGCCGGCCGGCCTGACCGACGACCCGCCGGCCCTCGCGGCCGCCGCGCGGGCCCACCTTCGCCAGGCGTTCCTGTCCGCGTCGGTGGGCGTGTCCGGCGCGAACTTCGCGATCGCCGAGACCGGGTCGATGGTGGTGGTGGAGTCCGAGGGCAACGGCCGGATGTGCCTGACGCTGCCGCGCACGCTTATCTCGGTGGTGGGGATCGAGAAGATCCTGCCGTCCTGGCGGGACCTGGAGGTGTTCCTCGCGCTGCTGCCCCGGTCCTCCACGGCCGAGCGGATGAATCCCTACACCTCGACCTGGACCGGCATCACGCCCGGGGACGGGCCGCAGGACTTTCACCTGGTGCTGCTGGACAACGGCCGCACCTCCGCGCTGGCCGACCAGACCGGCCGGCAGGCGCTGCGCTGCATCAGATGCTCGGCCTGCCTGAACGTGTGCCCGGTCTACGAGCGGACCGGCGGCCACGCCTACGGCTCGCCGTACCCGGGCCCGATCGGCGCGATCATCTCTCCGCTGCTGCGCGGCGTCACCTCCCCGGCCGACGCGTCCCTGCCCTACGCCTCCACCTTGTGCGGTGCCTGCTACGAGGTGTGCCCGGTCGCGATCAATATCCCCGAGGTCCTGGTCCACCTGCGCGCCAAGGTCGTCGACGCCAAGCGCGACAAGACATTTTCTCCCGAACGAGCCATCTTCCAGCTCTCCGGCCGGGTGCTCCGCTCACCCCGGCTGCTCGCCGCGGCCCAGCGTGCCGCAGCGACGGGCGGCAAGCTGGTGGCCAGGTCCGGCCGGATCAGGCGGCTGCCACCGCCGCTGAACGGCTGGACCGAAACCCGCGACGCCCCCGCCCCGCCGCCGGAATCGTTCCGCGCCTGGTGGGCCAGGACCAGGGGGCCGGGCCGGTGAGCACGTCCAGAGACCAGATCCTGGCCAGGATCCGCGCCGCCAACCGCCCTGCCCGCCGTCCTGCCAACGGGGTTGCCAACCGCCCTGCCAACGGCGCTGCTAACGAGGCCGCGCGCGCTGGGGACGACGCCGACGCAGCGTACGCGTCCCTGCCACGGAAGTACCTGCGCGCCCACCACGACCCCGCGTCCGGCGGTATTGCGGACCTGTTCGCCGAGCGGACCGCCGACTACCGCGCCGTCGTCGAGCGGGTCCCCGAGTCCGGCCTCGCGGCGGCCGTCGCCCAGGTCCTGGCCCACCGCGCCGCCGCCGCGCCCGGTCCCTTCGTCGTGCCGGACGGGCTACCGCCCAGATGGCTGGCCGCGCTGTCCCCGGCCATCGCGCTGGCCAGGGACATCCCGCCGCTCCCGGCGGCCGAACTCGACCGGATGGCCGGGGTCGTGACGGGATGCGCGGTCGCGATCGCCGAGACCGGCACGATCATCCTCGACCACGGCCCCGGGCAAGGCCGCCGCGCGCTCACCCTGGTGCCTGACTTCCACCTGGTCATCGTCCGGGCCAGCCAGGTCTACGCGGACCTGGCCGACGCGTTCGCCCGGCTCGATCCGGGTCGTCCGCACACCCTGATCTCCGGCCCCTCGGCCACCAGCGACATCGAGCTGATCCGGGTCGAGGGCGTACACGGCCCCCGCAACCTGCACGTGCTGCTGGCCCTGCGCCACTAGGCCTCCATGATCGCGAAGACTTTTACCCCGGAATCCGGGGGGAGAGGCTTCGTGATCACGACGTGGCCTGGCGGCCGCGGGGCTGCGAGGCCGATCGCTTCAGGCGAACGCTGTCCGGAAATTTACCGGGGCTCTTCTTTCTTGAGTGAGTATGACTCAGGTTATACGGAGGCCATCATATGAGTGAAACGCTCACGCTGCCGGTGCTGCCGCTCGACGACGAAGTGGTGCTGCCCGGGATGGTGGTGCCGCTGGAGACGTCGCAGCCGGAGGTTGGCGCCGCCATCGACGCGGCCCGGATGCCGTCCAGGCAGGTTCCCGGCATGCGTTCTGAAGTTAAGGCACGGGTGCTGCTCGTGCCGCGGCTGGCCGACCGCGGGCTCGCGGGTGTCGGCACGCTCGCCGTGGTCGAGCAGGTCGGACGGCTGCCCGGCGGACAGCCCGGCGCGGTGGTGCGTGGCACCGCGCGCGTCAGGATCGGGTCGGGGACCACGGGTCCCGGCGCGGCGCTGTGGGTGGAAGGCACCGTGGTCGACGAGACCAGCCGCGGGCCGCGGGCCGACGAACTGGCCCAGCAGTACAAGTCCCTGGTGACCGGGATCTTGCAGCAGCGCGGCGCGTGGCAGGTCATCGACGCGATCCAGCAGCTCGACGACGCCTCCGCGATCGCGGACCGGGCCGGTTACGCCAGCTACCTGACCACCGCGCAGAAGGTGCAGCTGCTTGAGACCTCGGATCTGGTCGAGCGGCTGGAGCTCGTCATCGGCTGGACCAAGGAGCACCTGGCCGAGCTCGAGGTGGCCGAGTCCATCCGCAAGGACGTGTCCGAGGGCATGGAGAAGCAGCAGAAGGAATTCCTGCTCCGCCAGCAGCTCGCCGCCGTCCGCAAGGAACTCGCCGACCTGAACGGCGATACGGCCACCGAGGAAGACGACTACCGGGCCCGGGTGGAAGCCGCCGACCTGCCGGAGGCGGTCCGCGAGGCGGCGCTGAAGGAAGTCGACAAGCTGGAGCGCACTCCCGACGCGTCACCTGAGACCGGCTGGATCCGCACCTGGCTGGACACCGTCCTCGACATCCCCTGGAACTCCAGGACCGAGGACGCCTACGACATCGCCGACGCCCGGCGCATCCTGGACGAGGACCACACCGGGCTCGATGACGTCAAGGAGCGCATCATCGAGTACCTGGCGGTGCGCAAGCGCCGCGCCGACCGGGGCCTGGGGATCATCGGCGGGCGCCGGTCCGGCGCCGTGCTCGCGCTGGTCGGGCCGCCCGGCGTCGGCAAGACGTCGCTCGGCGAGTCGGTCGCGCGGGCCATGGACCGCAAGTTCGTCCGGGTGTCCCTGGGCGGCGTCCGGGACGAGGCGGAGATCCGCGGGCACCGGCGGACCTACGTCGGGGCGCTGCCCGGCCGGATCGTCCGCGCCATCCGCGAAGCGGGCTCGATGAACCCGGTCGTACTGCTCGACGAGGTTGACAAGATCGGCTCGGACTACCGCGGCGACCCGGCGTCGGCGCTGCTCGAGGTGCTCGACCCGGCGCAGAACCACACGTTCCGCGACCACTACCTCGAGGTCGAGCTCGACCTGTCCGACGTGGTCTTCCTGGCCACGGCCAACGTGCTCGACACGATCCCCGGCCCGCTGCTTGACCGGATGGAGCTGGTCCAGCTCGACGGGTACACCGAGGACGAGAAGGTTCTCATCGCCCGGGACCACCTGCTGCCCAGGCAGCTGTCCAAGGCCGGGCTGAGTGCCGAGGAGGTGTCGGTCGGCGAGGACGCGCTGCGGCTGCTGGCGGCCGAGTACACCCACGAGGCCGGGGTCCGGTCGCTCGAGCGCTCCATCGCGCGCATCTTGCGCAAGGTGGCCGCGCGGGTGGCGCTGAACGAGATCACGCTGCCCGTCACCGTCGGCGCGGGCGAGCTGCGGGACTACCTGGGCCGGCCCCGGTTCACGCCGGAGACCAGCCTGGCCGCGCCGGACCGCCGGACCGCGGTGCCCGGGGTGGCGACCGGCCTGGCCGTGACCGGCGCGGGCGGGGACGTCCTGTTCATCGAGGCGTCCCTGGCCGACAGGGAAACCGGCGAGACCGGGGTCACGCTCACCGGGCAGCTCGGTGACGTGATGAAGGAATCGGCCCGGATCGCGCTGTCCTACCTGCGTTCGCACGGCGCCGAGCTCAACCTTCCGGTCAGTGAGCTCAAGGATCGCGGCGTGCACGTGCACGTGCCGGCCGGCGCGGTGCCCAAGGACGGGCCGAGTGCGGGCGTCACCATGACCACCGCGCTCGCGTCGTTGCTGTCCGGCCGCCCGGTGCGCTCGGACGTGGCGATGACCGGTGAGGTGTCGCTGACCGGGCGGGTGCTGCCCATCGGCGGCGTGAAGCAGAAGCTGCTCGCCGCGCACCGGGCCGGGATCACCACGGTGCTGATCCCGCAGCGGAACGAGCCGGACCTGGACGATGTCCCGGCCGAGGTGCTCGAGAAGCTGGACGTGCACACGCTCGGCGATGTCCGCGAGGTGCTCGCGCTCGCGCTCGAGCCCGCGCAGGCTGCGCAGGCTACCGGGGTGGCCGCCTAGCTGACCCTGTGTCAGCTGGTACTGGCGCCGGGATCGCCGTCCTCCGGGACGGCGCCCGGCGCCTCTTGCTGTGGGTCGAGATTGACGGCGGCCGGGAAGACGTCGGTGGCCGCCAGGTCCCAGATGTAGCTGGGATCGGCGGCGGACGCCGGGGCCTGCGGGCGAGCCGGGCCAGCCGGGCGAGCAGGGGTCGCGCTGGTGTCGGCGGACAGGACGAGGCCCGCGGCGCGCGACGGCACAGTGAAGTCAGGGGCCTGGGGCGGCGCGTAGTCGACCGGCACCGGAGCCGCGGCGAAGCTGAGGCTCTGCCGGACCGGAAGGTCCGGGCGGCCGGCGAATCCAGGGACGGCAGCCAGGCCTGGGTCGTCGCTGACGACGGGCCGCGGCGGGAAGTCCGGGTCCGGCGACGCCGCGAAGTCGAAGGGCGCGGGCGGCAGCGAGTCAGGTGCCACGGCGGGCAACGCCGCCATGTCCCCGGGCACCCGGATGCCGGGACCCGGATCCGGCGGGAGAGCGCTGTTCGCCACCACCGGGAGCGGCCCGATCGTGCGCTCGGGTTCCGGCGCGGGCGCCCAGGGCGGTCCTGACGGGCTCGCGGCTGGCTTGGCGGTCTTGGCAGGCTTCGGCGCTGGTGTCATGACCGGGCGGTACGGCGCACCGGAGGAGTGTGCGATCTCGCCCACGCTGCCGCCCTGCCAGCCTCCGGCGGCGGGCCAGCCGCCCGTGGTCGCCGGCCCTGCCGGGGCCAGGCCAGGTCGGCCGGCGGGGTCAGGCCGGCCGGCGGGGTCAGGCCGGCCGGCGGCACCGAGCCCGTTGAGACCGGCGGCGACCTGGCGGGGCGCGGGCCCGGGTTCTGGTTTGCGCTGCTCGTGCAGGCCTCGGGGCCGGACCCGGGTGGACCCGGCTTGGGCCACCGCTGCCCTGGCTCGTTCCCGGCGGGAGCGCATGAGCAGGGTCAGCACCACCAGCAGCACGATCAGCCCGCACAGGCCGGCCACCACGTAGCGCACCAGCGACCCGGCCAGGGCGCTGGCGCTCGTCCGGGCAGCCGCCGTGGTAGCCGGCAGCCGCTCGGGCTTATGCGGCCGGGCCGCAGGCCTGGCCGGCCGCCTGGGCTGGCCGGCCGAGGTGATGGCGGCTGCCTCCTCGACCGCCCGGGCGGCGTCGACGGTGCCGCGCCCGGTGCCCGGGGCGCCCGCCCGGTCGGTAGTCGTGCCCCCGGTGGTGCCCTCGGTCAGGGCCTGGGTGACCTGAGCCACGGTGAGGTGCGGGAACCTGGACAGGATGAGGGCCGCCACGCCCGCCACGATGCCGCTGGACGTGCTGGTGGAGCTTATCCGCGCGTAGTCGTCGGGCGTCGTCGTCGTCATCAGGTCAACGCCCGGCGCGGTCAGCGAGACGTACGAGTGCCTGCTGCTGAACGGGGCGAGCTGCCCGTCGCGGGCGACCGCGCCTACCGCGATGACCCCCGGGTAGGCGGCCGGGTAATTCACCAGGCCGCGCCCTAGGGCGTCATCGCCGGCCGGGGCCACCAGGACCACGTTCTTGCGCAGCGCGTACGTCACCGCCGCCTGCTCGGCCTGGCTGCCGCCGGCCGCGGCGGGGTCGCCCTGGCCGGTCAGGCCGGCCGTCCCCGGGTCCAGCGGCAGGTCGATGACCCGGGCACCGTGATCGACCGCGTAGGTGATGCCGTCGGCGATGGCCGCGGGCAGCCGCCGGGCAATGGCCGCATCGGAGTTCAGCGGGTCGTTGTATTCCAGGTTGACCCGGATGGACAGGATCTTCGCCGTGGGCGCGATGCCGAGGATGCCCGACTCGCCGCCGGTGCCGTGCCCGTGCCCGGCGATGACCCCCGCGACCTCGGTCCCGTCGATACCCCAGAAGGGCCCGCCCGCCGTCCGGCCCGAGCCGGTGAAGTCCGGTCCCGTCGACACGGAGCCGGCCAGGTCGGGGTGCCCGGTGGCGACGCCCGTGCTGAGCACGGCCACGGTGATCCCGGCTCCCTCGGTGCTCTGCCACGCCTGCCTCACGTGCAGGTCGGCCAGCCACCACTCCTGGCCCTGGAGGCCAGTGCCGGCGACGCCATAATCCGCGCTGGCGCGCGCGGGAACCGACCCGAGGACCCCGGCAACCCCAGCGAGCCCGGAAACGGCAATAACCGCAACAAGCCCTGAGGCGACTGGGACCAGGGTGCTGCGGAACGATCGATGTGACACTTGGTCAGATATCTCCTCCGGAGCTGGCCGAGCTGGCCTGCGGTAGCGATGTTCCGACCCGGCCTGTGGTAATCGTGCCACGAGGTCGCCGCCCGTGGAATGCGTCATGGATTAATAGTTCGTGGTATTGCTGTAATCGATACCCGCGCGCCCGGCGGCAGGCCGAGCCGCTGGGCGGCATTACCGCCGTTGACCGCGATGGAAACCAGTCCCGCGCTGTCCGCATAGGCGACCAGTTCGCCGGTTGCGACGGCGCCGAACATTTCCCGGTAGGGCAGGATCAGCTGGCGGTGGCCGAAGTGCACGAGCACGGTGCCGCCCGGCTTGACGCCGATTTCCGCCGCGTCCGCCCCGGTTATCGCGAGCTGGATGTTGCCGAACCGGTCCACAGTCAGCACTTCCCCCTCTGCGGTGCCATCGCGCACCAGCCGTTCCGGGATCGGCAGCGTGACCAGATCGCCGACGTCGATCTCCTCCCCGGCCGCGGCCAGTTCCGCGTCCGCCGCCAGGTGCGCGGCCACCGGCATGAAGATGTCCCGGCCGTGAAAGGTCGGCGTCACCTGGCTAAGCCACAGCGTGGAGTTGGTCAGGCTGAACGCGCGCACGGCGCCGCCCGCCGCCGCCACGGCCCAGGACAGCAGGCCGTTGTCCGGCCCGACGAACAGCGAATCCCCGGCCGCCACCGCCACCCCGCGCCGGGCCGTGCCGACGCCGGGATCGACCACCGCCACGTGCACCGCCGGCGGCAGGTAGGGCACGGTCTGCGCGAGCACGGCCGCGCCGCGCCTGACGTCGCCCGGCGGGACCAGGTGGGTCACGTCGATGATGTCCGCGTGCGGCGCGATCCGGGCGCCGACGCCGTGGCACGCGGCCACGAAGCCGTCTTCGAGCCCATAGTCGGTGAGAAAGCTGAGGTAGCGAAAACGGGTCACGACCCGTGAGCGTACGTCGGCCGCCCGTCCGGGTACACCCCTGCCACTGGAGTACGGTCTGGAATGAACCGGGAGGAGGATCTAATGTCCGGGCTGTCCGAACGCGACATGCGGATCCTGGCGTTCGAGCGGCGCGGCTGGCGATCGCCCGGCGTGAAGGAGCAGGCCATCGCCGAGGTGCTCGACATGCCGGCCACCCGGTACTACCAGCTGCTGAACGAGCTGATCGACCGGCCCGAGGCGCTCGCGTTCGACCCGGTGCTCGTCAAGCGCCTGCGCGCCCAGCGGGCCCGCCGCCAGCGCATCCGCTCGCCCCGGCGG
>JBKQQQ010000819.1:0-21659 GCA_052144275.1 Streptosporangiaceae bacterium | reverse complement strand
CGCCGCACCCCACCCGCGACGGGTGATCTGGCCCGAGGGGCAAGCACACCGCCGAATTCACCCGTGGTGCATGGGGCGCCGCAGGCCAGGACGCGGGAACGTTGAGTATTGGCCCTGTGACATGCTGGGAGAACTACGTTGGCTTCGTCCTACTACGAGATCCGGGTAACCGGGGTCCTGCCACCCGAAGCCCTGCTCGACTTCGAGCGGCTGAGCGCCTCGGTGGAACCGGTCGAAACGGTCCTGCACGGCCCCTTCCGGGATCCAGGAGCCCTGAACGGGCTCCTGGCCAGGTTCCAGGCATTCGGCGTGCAGGTCGTGGAGGTACGCCGCCTCCATGAGCCGGCTCCGCCCTACCAAGATCCGTCCGGCGATTGACGTCTGGGGCGTCAGTATGCCGGGCGGGACATCGAGAAGGTAGCGCGCTGCCGCGAACAGCACGTTGGGCTGGCGCTTATCCGGCGGCAGCGACGCGAGTGAAACCCACGGGAGTATTCGTCTAAGCTCAGCGCTCATGCCGGTGTTGCTGATCGTTCATCACACACCCTCGCCCGCCCTGCAGGCAATGTTCGAGGCTGCGGTCAGCGGAGCGCGGACCGATGAGATCGAGGGCGTCGAGGTGGTCATCAGGCCAGCTCTCACGGCTGCGGCCGCCGACGTGCTGGAGGCCGACGGTTATTTGCTCGGCACGCCCGCCAACATTGGCTACATGTCCGGTGCGCTCAAGCACTTCTTTGATGGCATCTATTATCCGTGCCTGGAGGCGACCCGGCGGCGGCCCTACGGCCTGTACGTGCATGGCGGTATGGATACCGGCGGCGCGGTGCGGGCGGTGGAGTCGATCACCACCGGCCTGCAGTGGCGGGCGGTCCGGCCGCCGGTCTGCGTCACCGGGCCTCCCGCCAAGCAGGACCTGGAGGCCTGCTGGGAGCTGGGCGCGCTGCTCGCGGCCGAGGTCGCAGGGTGACCGCGATTCCCTGCGTGAGATTGCCCGCCAGCATGTCCCGGGCCACGTGCGTACACGATACTTGGGGGATGTTTGATAAAAAGGCGCAGGCTGAGGCATTGATCCTGGCGGACCACCCCGCATGCCTGTACTGCGCTAAGCCACTGCCTTGCGAGCCTGTTCTCTGACGGTGCCGGTAGCCGACGAACGATCCCCATTGCGCGAGGGTGAGCCGTCTGGAGGGCACGAACCCGGATCGTTCGGGATAAATGAACTTCTGGAGGGTCAGCTCAGGCGGTGATGCGGGTTTCGAGCAGGCGGTCCAGGACCACGGCGGCGTCCAGGGGATGCGCGATCACGCCCCAGCGGGCGCCGGCCAGGTCGGCTAGGTGAGCGGCCTGCTCGTGGTCGTCGGCCGGGGCCAGGATGATCAGCTCGGTCAGGGCGCGGGCCGTCTCCAGCGTGTCGTCGTCATCGGTGCTGCGGCAGTCGGACAGCAAGATGACCACCCGGCGCCGGGCCCGGGCGGGCGCCAGCTGCTCCCCCGCGGCCTTGAGCGCGGCGGCCAGCCTGGTCACGCCGTGTCCCCGCACCCGGAGCAGCCGCTCGGCCACCGCGGCGGGCGTGATGTCGCTGACCAGGGGGCGGATCACCTCGACCGAGCCGGCGAAGGACAGCACGGCGTGCTCCTGCGGGGCTCGCAGCGCACAGGCGGCGGCGACCGTCGCGGCCGCGGCCAGCCTCGCCCCGCTCATCGAACCCGACCGGTCGACCACGACCGCGAAGGCCGTGTGCGCCTTCGCCCACTGCACGGTGGTCAGGTCCTCGGGCGTCACCGGCCGGGCTTCGGTGCGAGCAGCGGAAACACCTTCGATCGAGGCGTCGATGTCCAGGTCGCCGTCGGTCGCCCCGCGGACCGGCCGCAGCCGGGAGATCCCGCGCATCGAGGCGCGCCCGGCCCGGGCCCGCTCGAGCACGATGCTCGCACTGAGCCGGATCGCGGCGGCCCGCAGGTTCTCGTCGGTCGCAGTGGTCATGGCGGCCAGCAGCTCGAACGCGGCCGGGTCGTCGGCGAGGGCCCGGCTCATCGCGTGCTCGTCGAGGACGCCCACCTCCGGGCTGATCTCGGCGAAGCTGGCGTGACGCGAGAGCTCGCGCCGCCCGGTCGTCTTTCCCTCGGACCGTCCGGACTTGGGACGCGGCCGCTGCTGGCGCCCGCCGGCTCCGGGAGCGGCCGGCGGGCTGGTCATTCCCCCGGGTTCGTCTCACCCCCCGGCGGGTCGACGGCCTGCGCGGCGGCCCGCACGCGCCGGAATATCTCCTCGATGACCTGATCGGCCGACCGCTGGCAGGACTCGTGCCGCCGCACCCGTCCGGACAAGGTGGTCAGGGCCGCGTCCAGCCCGGCTTGCCAGTCGTCGGCGGGGACGGCCCGGATCTCGGCGAGTTCGGGGACCAGCCGGGCGTAGTCGATGGCGCCCCGGACCGAGGCGCCCGAGCGCAGGTCGGGGTGCTCGCGGGTGGCACGGGCGAGGTCGACCGCCTCGGTGACCAGGGCCTGCTTGGCGTGTTCGGCCGCGAGCTGGACGATCTGGCGTTCATGCTCGGCGTCCTGGTAGCCGACGGAGATCCGGCAGGTCCGGTCGTACAGCGCCATCGACAGCCGGGAGGTGCCCACCGAGTCGTACGGGTTCATGGCCGCGACCAGCCGGAAGCTCTCGTCCGCGGCGACGCGCCCGAGCCGCGGCACGTTGATCTCGCCCTCGGACATGACCGTCAGCAGGACGTTGATCGTCTCTTCCGGGACCCGGTTGAGTTCCTCGACGTACAGCAGCCCTCCCTCGCGCATGGCCCGGACCAGCGGCCCGTCGGAGAAGTTCTCCGGCCGGTACCCCTGTTCCAGCACGAGGGCCGGGTCGAACGATCCGATGAGGCGGGCGGGAGTCAGCTCGGCGCTGCCCTCGACGAGCACGAACTCGGCGTGCCGGGCCGCCGCGACCTGCCGCAGCAGGGTGGACTTGCCGGTGCCCGGCGGCCCCTCGAGCAGGATGTGGGCGCCAGAGGCGAGCGCGGCCCGCACCAGCTCGAGCTCGCGCTGGCGCCCGACTACCTGTTTCGCCACCCGGTCAGTGCTCGTGGATGATGACGCCGCGCACGTTCTTGCCGGCCAGCAGGTCGTCGTAGCCCTCGTTGACCTCGTCCAGGGTGTACGTCCGGGTGATGATCTCATCGAGCTTGAGGTCGCCGGCCTGGTACAGCCCGAGGATCTTGGGGATGTCAGTGGTCGGGTTGCAGTCGCCGAACAGGCTGCCCTTGATCGTCTTGCGGAACAGGGTCATGATCGACCCCGACACGGTGACGGTCGGTATCTCCAGCTTGTTCAGCCCGGTCACCACGACCGTGCCTCCCTTGCCGATGGCGTTGAACCCGGCCTCGACGACTTCGGCCGTCATGAGATCGACGGTGAGGATGGCCGAGTCGGCGCCCTGTCCCCTGGTCATCTCGGTGATGGCCGCCTGCGCTTCTTCGGCGGTGGCGAACGCGTGGGTCGCGCCGAGTTCCATCGCCTTCTCGCGCTTGTTCTCCAGCGGGTCGATGGCGACGACGTTCTTCGCGCCGGCGTAGCGGGCGCCCTGGACCGCGTTGATGCCGATGCCGCCGATGCCGTAGACCGCGACCGTGTCGCCGGGAGCGACGTTCGCGGTGTTCACGGCGGATCCCCACCCGGTCGGCACGCCGCAGCCGACCAGCACGGCCTTGTCCAGCGGCAGGTCGTCATCGACCTTGACGGCCGAGGTCTGGCTGATCACGCCGTACTGGCTGAAGGTGCCGATCATGCACATGGCGCCGTACTGGCCGCGCGGCCCGGTGATCGGGAACCGCTCACCGGGCAGGTAGCCCTCCAGGATCGTCGCGCCCATGTCGCAGATCGACTGGCGGCCGGTGGCGCAGTAGCGGCAGACGCCGCAGTTCGGGATGAAGGAGAGGACCACGTGGTCACCGGGCTTCACGCGGGTCACGCCCGCCCCGACCTCCTCGATGATCCCCGCGCCCTCATGGCCGAGCACCATCGGCAGCCGCGCCGGGAGATCGCCGTGCGCGATGTGGATGTCGGAGTGGCACAGTCCCGCGTGGGTGTAGCGGATGAGGACCTCGCCTTCCCGCGGCCCGTCCAGGTCCAGCTCCTCGATCTCGATGCGCTTGCCGGGCTCGTAGACAACAGCGGCTTTGGTCTTCATCGACGCTCCTTCTCGAGTAGGTAACGGACCTGACTCTTCCCCGGCTCCGGGACGTTAAGTGTTTTAAATCTTTACATAAGCAGGGGTACTAGGGACACGTCGGGCAGTGCCTGATGTCGTGCGGGGGCTCGTAGAACGTGGTCTGCCTGAGCTGATCGTGGCAGGTACGGCAGGACACCCAGACGTGACCCATGCCGCGGCCGCGTTCGGCTCCCTCCCGGGCTGGCGCACAGACGCAGGGCTTCCAGCTCACCTGGGCCCGGCCGGGCCACAGCTGATGACCGAACGGGCAGCATTCCGGCTTGTGTTCGAAAATAGATACTGGCACGAAAACGATCATGCCCAGGCAGGCGGCTTCTCAGTCCTGCCACGCCCAGAGCAATCCGGGCGCACCGGCAGTCGGCACAGATCGCGATGGCGTTGGCCGCCTGGTCCCGCGCCTTCGCTACGTCCAGGGCGATGGGAACCATTCGTCGGGATCAAGGCGCGAACTGGCGCACCGGGCCTGCCGGTATACAAGGTCAGCTGGGGGCCGAGGCTGCCAGCCGGGGGGCGGGGATCGGCCGTCCCGCCCCCCGGCTGGGAGGGCTAGCTCATAGCTGGGTGGTGACCGCCTTGACCTCGGTGTAGGCCTCGATCACTTCGTGGCCCATCTCGCGGCCCCAGCCGGACTGCTTGTAGCCGCCGAACGGCAGGGAGGCGTCGAAGACGTTGTAGCAGTTGATCCAGACCGTTCCGGCGCGGAGCTTCTTGGCCAGGGCGTGGGCCTTGGAGATGTCCTTGGTCCAGATTCCGGCCCCGAGGCCGTAGTCGGAGTTATTCGCCTCGGCGGCGATCTCGTCCAGGGTGCGGAACGGGGCGGCGACCACGACCGGGCCGAAGATCTCCTCGCGGACGATCTTCATCTCGGGCCGGGTGTTGGTGATGACCGTGGGCTCGACGAAGTAGCCGTGGTCACCGAAGCGCCCGCCGCCGGTGATGGTGGTGGCGCCATCTTCCCGGCCGGAGTCGAGGAACCCGGTGACCCTTTGCAACTGCTCCTCGGAGACCAGCGGGCCCATTTGCGTCCCGGAGTCCATGCCCGGGCCGAGCTTGATGCCCTTGGCGATCTCGGCGACGCCGTTGACCACCTCGTCGAACCGGTCTTCCTGGACGAACAGGCGCGAGCCTGCGACGCAGCACTGGCCGTGGTTGAAGAAGATCGCGTTGGCGGCGCCCTCGACCGCACCCGCCTCGGCGTCGTCGAAGACGATGTTGGGGCTCTTGCCGCCGAGTTCCAGGGTCAGCTTCTTTAGGTTGCTAGCCCCCGAGGCCTGCACGATCAGCTTGCCGACCTCGGTGGAGCCGGTGAAGGCGACCTTGTCCACATCGTCGTGGGCGGCCAGGGCCGCGCCCGCGGTCTCGCCGAATCCGGTGACGACATTCACGACCCCGTCGGGCAGGCCTGCCTCGGCGAGGATCTCGGCGAGCCGCAGCGCGGTCAGCGGGGTCTGCTCGGCCGGCTTGAGCACCACGCAGTTGCCGGTGGTCAGGGCCGGGCCGAGCTTCCAGGCCGCCATCAGCAGCGGGAAGTTCCACGGGATGATCTGGCCGACGACGCCGAGCGGCTCGCGCAGCGTGTAGGAGTGGAAGTTGGCGCCCGGCATGTAGGGCACCGAGATGTCGATCGTGTTGCCCTCGATCTTGGTGGCCCAGCCGGCCATGTAGTGGAACAGGTCCGCCGCCAGCGGCACGTCCGCACCACGTGCCACGGCGACCGGCTTGCCGTTGTCGAGCGACTCAAGCTGGGCGAGCTCGTCGGCGTGCTCGAGGATCAGGTCACCGATCTTCCAGATGAGCCGGCCCCGGTCGGACGGGGTCATGCGGCCCCACGGGCCATCCTCGAAAGCCCTGCGGGCCGCGTGCACGGCCCGGTTGATGTCTTCGGCGTCCCCCTCAGCGACGTTCGCGAGGGTCTGGCCGGTGGCCGGGTTGGGAGTGGCGAACGTCTTGCCCGACGCCGCGTCGGTCCACTGCCCATTGATGAACAGCTTCCGCGGCGCGGCCGTGAACTCTTCGACGCTCCTGTCGACGGTGACAGTCATGAGGTGTCTCATCTCCTTCAACTGTGGTAGTCACAATGAGACAACATGGGCCCGGCCTGGCACAAGAGCAGCGCAGGCTCAGGGTGAGACGGCGAGCCGGTCACGGCGTCGGTCGGCGAGCCGGGGCGCCCGGATCAGCCGTGCCGCTGCCCAGGCTGGGGTTCGCGCTGGACGATGGTGTCCAGGAATTCCAGCGCCGCCGCTGCCGTTGACCGGCGCCAGGCCAGCAGGATCGCATCGAAACCGCCGTGCGGAGGCGGTTCTGCCTCGATGGCCTGGGCGATCGGTTCCAGGACGACACGCTGCCGCCTGAGCAGGTCCGCGGGATCGGCTCCGGCCCGGTCCAGGAGGGCGAGCTTGAGCAGCAGGTGCGAGCGGATGTCCCGGACGTGTTCCACGGGCGTGTCCAGCCAGCGCTCCGCGGCCTCCCGGCCCTGCGGGGTGGCGGCGTAGATGGTTCGCTGCGGGCCGAGGCCCGGCTGGACGCTCTCGGGCCTTATCAGGCCGGCCTCGACCAGCCGGCCGATGGCCCGGTATATGACCGGCCGGGGGATCTGCCAGATCCGGCCCAGCTCACCGTGTCGCGCGGTGAGCTGGGCGACGGCGAAGCCGTGCGCGGGCTGCTGGCTCAAGACGGTGAGCACCGTCCACTCCGGCAGCGATAGCACGGGCCGCGCGTTCATAAAGCCTGAGCGTAGCGGTCCGGTCGGCTGGCCGCTCCCGGGCGGCAGGACCAGCCAGGTCCGCTGCCTGTGCCCACCGTGCGGTTCAGAACGGATAAGGAGCGATGTCTGCGCGCATCGTGACCCAGCGGGTCTCGGTGAAGGCGTCGAGGTTGGCGGTCCCGCCGAAGCGGGTGCCCGTTCCGGAGGCCAGGACTCCGCCGAAGGGGACGTTCGGCTCGTCATCGACGGTCTGCTCGTTGATGTGCACGATGCCGGTCGGGATGCGCCGGGCCAGGTCCAGGCCCCGCATCACGTCCCTGGTGAGGATGCCGAGCGACAGCCCGTACTCGCTCTGGGCGGCGAGCGTGGCGGCCTCGTCCGGGGTGGCGAACTTCAGGACCGGGGCGACGGGGCCGAAGACCTCGCTGGCGTAGGCGGGCATGTCCGGCGTGACGTCGGCCAGGACGGTGGGCTGGTAGAACAGGCCCTCGTAGGTACCGCCGGCGGCGAGCCGGGCGCCCGCGCGGATGCTGCCGGTGACCAGGGCGTGGACCTTGTCCCGCTGCCGTTCGTCAATCACCGGGCCGAGCGCTACCTGGCCGGTGGCCGGGTCGCCCACCGGGAGGTGCGCCGCCTTGCCGGCCAGGGCGGCTACGTAGTCGTCGTAGACGGCCTCGTGCACGAGGTGGCGTCCGGTGGTCATGCAAATCTGGCCTTGGTGCAGGAACGATCCCCAGGCGCCCGCGGATGCCGCCCGGTCCAGGTCGGCGTCGTCGAGGATGATCAGCGCGGAGTTGCCGCCCAGTTCCAGGTGGACCCGCTTGAGATGGCGGGCCGCCAGCTCGCCCACCCGGCGGCCAGCGGCGGTGGATCCGGTGAACGAGACGATCCGCACGAGGGGTTCGGTGATCAGCGCCTCCCCGGCCTGCGGGCCGCCCGGGAGCACGTGCAGGAGGCCTGCGGGCAAGCCGGCCTCCTCGAAAACCCTGGCCAGCACCACGCCGCCGCAGACGGCGGTGCGCGGGTCCGGCTTGAGGACTACGGCGTTCCCGAGGGCCAGCGCCGGCGCGACCGAGCGGATGGCCAGGATCTGCGGGAAGTTGAACGGCGCGATCACGCCGACGACCCCGGCGGGGACCCGCTCGGCGAAGCTGAGGCGCGGCTGCTCGCTGGGGATCAGCTCGCCATAGGGCCGGGACGGCAGCGTGGCCGCCTCGTAGATCTCCCCGGTCGCGACGTGCGTCTCGAACTGGGCCGCCGCGGGCACCTTCCCGCCTTCCCGGACGCTCCATGGCTCGATTTCCCCGGCATTGGCCAGCCAGATATCAGCGGCCCGGCGCAGGACCGCCGCGCGCTCGGTATGCGGAAGGGCAGCCCAGGCCGGCTGCGCAGCCGCGGCCCGCTGCACGGCACGGGCTATGTCGGCTGGGGCGGCGATACCGGTCCGGCCGAGCTGGCCGCCGGTCGCTGGCTCGGTGACGGCTGCTTCGCCGCCAGCGGGGCTCACCCAGCCATCGGAGTAAACCCTGCCCCGCCAGACCGCTTCATCCAGGAATGTCATGGTGTGCTCCGTTAGGCCATAGCGGCATCGGGTCAGCTCGCGGGCGCACCCTGGCCCACAACCAGGTCGTAGACCCCGGATACGTACCGGCCGCCCTTGATGTCGCCGTCGGTGACCAGCCGCGGCGCCGACAGCAGCCCGACCCGTCGAAGCAGCATCGCTGGCCTCCAGCGGTAGGCACAATGGGACTACCGTAACGGTAGCGACATTCGGCCCGCGCCGCCACGGCAACAAGCTCAGTCGTCCCGCCGTCCCGCCGTCCCGCCGTCCCGGCGGGGAGAGTCAGCGGGCCTTGGGGATCTCGACGGACACGTTCGTCGACTTGACGGCGGCGATGGCCAGCATGCCCGGCTCCAAGCCGAGTTCGTCGGCGGCCTCGCGGCTGAGCAGCGACACGAACCTGTGCGGTCCCGCCTGGATCTCCACCTGGGCCATCACGGTGTCGCGGACGACGCGGGTGACCAGGCCGGCGAACCGGTTCCGCAGCGACTGAGCGGTCACCATCTCGTGATCTGGATATGCGGCCGACTCGGCGCGCTCCTGTGCGAACCTGGCCAGGGCGGCCCCGTCCACCGCGAGCCGCCCGGACGAGTCCGTGGTCTGCTCAATCCGGCCGCCCTCGGCCCAGCGGCGCATAGTGTCATAGCTGACCCCGAGCAGCGCTGCGGCTTCCTTGATCCGGAACGTCGGCACGCCGCGACCTTAACGCAGATGCGCCGAATATGGGAGGTCAGTACTGCGGATGCTGCCTGTTGATCGCCGATCTGCCGGATATGCATTATGCATGATGCGGGTATGACCCAAGACATGTCACCGCTCCCGGCGCCGCACACGATGACCGGCATGAGCCACCACCGGTGGGGCGAACTCCTGGATAACGTCGCCAGCCTGCTCCCTGCCGGGGCCGCATCGGTGGTAATCGACGGTCCTGGCGACCGTCCCGGGGCTTTCGCCGACCGTCTCGCCGCTACCCTGCGCGGAGCCGGACGCCCCTGCTCGCGGCTGGCCGGCACGCCACCGCCCGCCGCGGACGCCGACTCCGCCGCCGGGACGGTGGTGCTGGCCGACGGCCCCGCCTGGCGCGCTGCCCGCGGCTGGGATGTGGTCATCTGGCTGCGCACCGACCCGGCCGGCCACCATTCAGGCGGTGAGTCTGGCGCCAGCATCGTCGTCGACCTGCACGATCCAGCCTGGCCGGTGATCCGGCGCGTGGCCGCCCCGCTAGCCAGCCGCGGCCTGTGGTACATCCCGGAGACCCGGGCGTTCTTTTCCGCTCGGGCCGCTACCTGGGACACCAAGTTCGGCGATGACCAGCCCGCCTACGCCGCCGCCATCGCCCAGGCGCAAATCCCCCAAGAGGGCGTAGTCATCGACGTTGGCTGCGGCACCGGCCGGGCCCTGCCGGCCCTGCGCCAGGCCGTCGGCCCGCACGGCACCGTCATCGCCGTCGACCTGACGCCCGAAATGCTCCACCACGCCCGCACCAAGGGCCGCGCCGCGCACGCCGCGCTCATCCTCGCCGACGCCCGGCACCTGCCCTTCGCGAGCGCATCAACCGACGCGGTATTCGCCGCCGGGCTGATCATGCACCTGCCCGACACCGAAGCCGGACTGCGGCAACTCGCCCGCATCACCCGGCCCGGCGGCCGGCTGATCCTGTTCCACCCGTCCGGGCGGGCCGCCCTGGCAGCCCGCCACGGCCGCACCCTCGAACCAGACGAACCGCTCGCCGAAGCCCCGCTCAAGCGCTCAACCCGGAACACCGGATGGCTCCTGACCACCTACGACGACGCCGAATGCCGCTTCCTGGCCATAGCCACCCGCGAATAACCTGATCGCCGAGGGGCTCAGCAACCGCCAGGTGGCCTGCCTAACCTGACCTCCAGGCCGGTTTCCCGTTAGCCCGGCCTCTCTGCCGTAGACGAAAGGGTGACTGACCAGGTGGTCTCCACGCGCATCGAGTGGGTCCGGGAGCACTGCCGGCTGCTGCGGGCGATCTCGGCGGAGTTCCGGCAGACGCGCCCGTTCGACGGCCTGACCATCGGCACCGGCATTCATCTCGAGGCCAAGACGGTGGCGCTCCTGCTGACGCTGCGCGACGGAGGAGCCAGGCTCGTCTCGACCGGGAACCTCAATACCACCCAGCCAGCCGCGGTCGCGGTTTTCAGCTGACGGGCTGGCGTCCGTTGGGCTGGCTCATCTGCTGGCTGTAGAACTCCTGGAAAGCCGCGAACGCCCTGGCGCCGTAGACGGTGGCGGGACCTCCGTTCATGAGGAAGGTAACGCCGATCGCCTCGGCTGCTTCCTGCGGGCTGGCGCCGTGCAGGACCGCCGCGTGGGCGTGCGCGGCGATGCACCCGTCGCATTCCTTGCTCACGGCGATCGCCAGCGCGATGAGCTCCTTGGTCTTGGCGTCGAGCACTCCCGCGGCCAGCGCGGAGTCGTGCAGCTCCTTGTAGCCTGCGTACACCTGCGGAATCGCGTGGCGTAGCTCGCGCGTGGGCACCGCCAGCTCGTCGCGAACTGCCTTCCCGTAACTCATGTCCCGTACCTCCCGACGGTCGACCTATACCACCGGGAGTATGTGACGAGCTGGCGGTCCCGTCACGGCCGTAAGTCCCGAAGCGGCGGGCCGCTAGTCCTCCCGGTGCCGTCGCGCGTGGCGGAATTACGCTCGGACGGATTCCGTCCCGTACAGGTCGAGCAGCCTGACCCGTGTGGACTGCAGGCGCTGGTACATGACGGTGGTGACCCGTTTCAGCAACTGATAGCCGAGTTCCGCATCGGCTTCGCACTTGCCGCGCAGGCAGGTGCCGTCCAGCACGGTTGCGCTGACCGGCGTCACCGCCCGGGCGTCCCCGAAATAGCGGTAAGGCGGGACGAGCCACGACCACCCGAGCACCTCTCCGTCGTCCATGGTGTCGATGACGAGAGGTCCCCGTGTGGGCGAGTGGATTTCCAGCGCCACCCTCCCGTGCCGGATCACGTAGAAACGGCTGGCTGCCTCTCCCTCAACGAAGATGTAGTCGCCTGCGGCGAAGTGCACGTTGGACGCGCACCCCGCAATGAGCTGGACCACACTGGAGCCCAGCCCGGCGAAAAACGGGTGGCCGCCCAGCAGTTCCTCCATGGTCGCCATTTCTGCCTCCTTGCCGCGCGCGCCTGGATCTCCGCCCAGAGGTGATGCCTCGACACTGGGGTCTCCCTTGCGTTAGGGACAGGGGCATCCGGCCCCCCAAGGCCGGGACCTTGGTACCTGCCGCAGGCGAGCGCACCCAGCTTTCCTGATACCGAGGAGAGGATGACATGGACCCGGCGCACCAGGACCCGGCTCGGGTGGACCTTTACTGGCTGCCGCTGGGCGCGGGCGAGGCGTCTGGCTGCGTGCGCTGGAATAGCCGGGTCTTCGAGGCGATGATGGCACGCCAGCAGCATCGTGAGGTATGCGATCTGTATCACTCCGCCCTGGTGGTGCACCTCGGCGGCGAACGCTTCGTCATCGAGATGGCACCGGTCTGGGGCAACAGGACACCAGATCGAGGCGTGGTCAGCGAAGGCGCCGTGGGCCTGCCGTTTCTGGGCCGCTCACGATTCTTCCGCTACGAGATCCGGCGCTGGAAGAACGGTACGATCCCGGACATCGCCGAGGCCGTCGCAAGCCCTCAGCACCTGAATACCGACAGCGTCCGGACGCGGCGGCTGCTGGACCTGGTTTCCGCCTTCCCGGCGGTCACCTGGGGTCGCGATGAACTCCAGGCGGGCGAGATGTGGAACTCCAACTCCCTGATCGCATGGCTAATCGTCCGCAGCGGCCACCACGCCGGTTCGATAGAGATGCCCGCCCGCGGCCGGGCACCCGGATGGTCGGCCGGCCTGATCGTTGCCGGGAGGCAGGACGCCAGTACCAGCCGACGGCCACAGTCCGGGCAGCCAGTCACAGGAGGCAAAGCATGAACAAGCGCACGCGAGCAGCGGCCTTCGGGGTCAAGGCCGCGCTGGCCGCCGGGCTAGGGTCGCTCGCCTACCCGCTCTTCTTCCGGCACTGGTGCCTCACCTGGGGCGCCCGGCCCGATGAGGTATCAAGGAAGCTGCCCGGTGACGAACTGCTCGCCGACGCCGGCATCGTCTCTACGCGGGTGATCACGATCAACGCGCCGCCCGCCGCGATCTGGCCGTGGCTGGTGCAGATGGGCAGCGGCCGGGGCGGCGTGTACACCTATGACTGGATCGAGAACCTGTTCGGCCTGAACATGCACAGCGCGCGCCGGATCTTGCCGCAGTACCAGGACATCAAGGTCGGCGACGAGCTGCCTCTGGGCCCCGGCCGGCCGGCCATGCAGGTAGCCGTCTGCGACCCAGAGCGGACGCTCACGATCCGGTTCGCCGACGGGAACTGGGTGTGGATCTTCGCGCTCGTCGCCGAGGACGGGCAGACCAGGCTGATCAGCCGGAACCGGATCGCCACGCCGGGGGCGCCGCCGCCCGTCCGCCTGTTCAACCTGCTCGTCATGGAACCCGGCAGCCTGATCATGGAGCGCAAGATGCTGCTGGGCATCAAGCAGCGTGCCGAGGACCTGGCCCGCGAGCAGGTTATCCGTAAGTGACCTTGGTGATGACCCACGGGCCGGGGACGCTGACCGGCCGGATACCTGTGACCGTGTCTGCCTTCCCGCCGGGCTCGGTGACCGTGAAGGTGCTGGCGTTCACCTGGCGGATGACCGGGGTGGTGGGCCAGCGGCCGCTCGCCCAGGCCTGGACGACCATCAGCGGGCTGGCGAGCCATGGCTGGTGACCGTTGAGCCACGAGTACTGAGTGGCCCAGTACTGCGGCCAGCTGATGATGTCCCAGATGCCGGGGAACGCGCCGAGCGGGACATGGCTGACATCGATCACGACCCGGTCCGGGCCGGCGAGAGTAAAGATGTGATAGCTGCCCTGGGCGGCTAGGCCGATGCCGAAGCTCAGATAACCCTCGAAGTCACCCACCGCGCTGACCATCAGCATCTGCGGGTAGTACGGCGTGAGCACGGAAGGCCCGGTCCAGGTCCGCTGCATGGGCTGCGCGCAGACCCCGCTGGCCCCGCGGAAGACGACGTGGAGATAGGACTGGCCGGCCAGTGCGACCGGGGTGCCCTTCGGATCGGTGTACACCGCCGCGACGCGGTCGGCGGTAACGGCCGGGAGCCCGCCGGAGAACTGGAAGACCACCCGGTCATACCCGGCGTGCTCCCCCACCCTGACCGCGGTCAGGTAACTGCCGGACACCGAGCAGCCGGAGGCGCTCGGCGTGACGGCTGGCTTGCCGGTGGACGATGGTGACGGTGCCGTGGTCTGCGGTGCCGGAGTGCTGCTGGCCGGCGCGGGCGATTTCGCCGCACCTGGTGAGCCAGCTTGAGTTGTACCGCACCCGGCCAGCCCCGTCAGTCCCGCTATCATCACGAGCCCTGCGCCCCGCATGAGCCTATACATGACGCTCACCTCTTCAGGAAAACCAGCGTCCATGGACTCTGTCGCTTAGAGGTACGCGGCATGGTGCGCGGGTAAGGTCCTACGCCCTGATTTGCCGTGCCCTTGGTCACGATGGCCCGAGCCGAAGCGGCGCGGACTTCTCCCTGGCCCCCGTCAGGCCCATCGGACCTGGCGGCCAGGACCATCTGCCCTACCTGGCCTTCCCCGGAGATGCCAGCCTGAGCATGCAGCAATGTCAGCAGATGGCGGTCGGCGTGCGAGCGTGAGCAGGTGATGCCGAGTGGCCGCCCGTTCCCGGGGTCGGCACGCCCAACGAGGAGGTGAACGCAGTGAATGACTTCTTCGGGATCGTCGCCGCGGGGCCGGCGTTCTTCGTCAGTTCCTGGCTGCTGATGCTCTTCGCGGGGATCACAGGATCAGATATCGGCATCCGGCCGTTTGGCTATATCACCTCCATGGTCGTCACGATCGGGCTCTGGCTCGTGATCGCGCCGGCCGCGGGCGCGATCGCCCGGACCGGCAAGAAGAAGGCCTGACCAGCCGGAAACCGCCGAACGGTGGTGGTGTCCGCCACCGCGCCAGGTGACGAGCGCAGGCCCCGGCATTCCGGCCGATCTGACGGGTGCGGGTCACCCCGCTCGGGTGAAGCGCCGCCATGAGCCGGTGCGCATCCTGGCAGATGAGCGAGAAGACGGCCAGAGCAGGAGAAACGACATGGCAAAGCCGGACTCGGTATTCGTCTACATCGGCACCTACCCGAGCGAGGCGGCGGCACGAGATGACTACGCCGTCGTCAAGGACCTGCATGCGGCGGGCGCGGTCGGCACCTACGACGCCGCCGTGGTCACCAAGGACAACGCAGGCAAGGTGCACGTCAACAAGGATGAGATGGCCACCCGGCACGGGGCATGGGGCGGCGCCGCCGTCGGTGCCGTCATCGGCATCTTGTTCCCGCCCTCGATCATCGGCACCGCCATCGTCGGCGCGGCCGTCGGCGGGGTGGGCGGCCACCTGTGGCGTGGCATGTCCCGGGCCGACGTCAAGGAGTTCGGGGACATCATCGACCAAGGGCAGGCCGCTCTCATCATCGTCGGCGAGAGCAAGCTGCAGCAGGCCGTGGACAAGGCGGCGCTGAAGGCCGAGAAGCACGTGGCCAAGGAACTCAACGTGAGCCCGAAGGACGTCGACAAGGCTGTCCGGGAAGCTGCCACCGAAGTCAGCTGACCCGACCAGTGGATAGCTCATCCGCCCGCCACTCAAGGCAAATTCCTTTAAAGGAGATCGAAATGGCGTGGATCGTGGGCGGAGGCATCCTCTACCTGATACTCATGATCACCCTTGGCGTTATGACGATCAGGAAGGGCCATTGGATCATCTTTATCATTGGCATCTTCTTGCCATTCTTCTGGCTGATCGGCGCGATCCTGCCCTCGCGGAGGGCCGCCTACTAGGCGGGCATGTCGCCTATCCCCGCCGCCACCATGGCCAGCCAGGCGTGCCCGGTGGTGAACAACCCGAACAAGATGCCGATCAGCAGGCCAGCCCACATCCCGCTCAGCGCGCCGGCGGCCGCAGGCGGGAGCCGCGTGGAGATGCGATGAAGACCGGGCCCGCGCCGGTCAGCTCGACCGGACTTCGCGGCCGCGGCGGCTGGACCGGGGACCGGCCGACCCGGCGTTCGCGGCCCCCCGGCCGCCCGCCTTTTTCCTCGGCGGAGCCGTACTGGCCCGGACGACCAGCGACGTGGTCAGCTCCACCCGGTTGCTCGAGGTGTCAGTGCGGCCGTCGAGCAGCGCGAGGATCGTGCGCGTGGCCATGGCCGCCATCTGGGCGAGCGGCTGGACGATCGTGGTCAGCGGGGGCGACACCCAGCCCGACATCGGCAGGTCGTCGAAGCCCACCACGCTCAGGTCATCGGGAATGCGCCGCCGGTGCAGCCGGGCCGCCTCGTAGACCCCCATCGCCTGCATGTCGCTGCCCGCGAAGATCGCCGTCGGCGGGTCGTCGAGCTTGAGCATGTCGGTCGCCGCCACCAGCGCCGCCTCGAAGTGGAAGTCGCCGGAGTAGACCAGGGCCGGGTCCGCGGGGATGCCCGCCCGCTCGAGCGCGGCCCGGTATCCGTCCAGCCGCGCCTGGCTGCACAGCAGCGACGGGCGGCCGGTGATGGTCCCGATCCTGCGGTGCCCGATCTCGATCAGGTGCTCGGTGGCCATCAGGCCGCCGGCCCAGTTGGTCGCCCCGATCGACGGGATCCGCGGGTCGGGCTGGCCGACCGGGTCCACGATCACCACCGGCATGTGCATCGCCGCGAGCCTGGCCCGGTAGGCGGGCGACAGCTCGGTCAGCACCAGGATGACGCCGTCGGTCTGGCTGGTCGACAGCCGGGTCAGCCATTGCTCCGTGTCGGGCTCGCCGGACACGACCGAGACGGCGATCCGGCAGCCCTCGGCGGAGGCGGCCTCCTCGGCGCCGCGGATGATCTCGACGGCCCATGGGCTGAGGTCGGCGAATACCAGGTCGATCAGGCACGACCGGCCCGCGCGCCGGGGCGCCGCGTAGTTGTAGTCCGCGAGCAGCGCCTCGACCCGCGAACGTGTCTTGGGAGCGACGTCGGCGTGCCCGTTCAGGACTTTCGAAACCGTCGGCACGGACACCCCAGCGGCCGCGGCGATGTCGGCCAGCGTCACCCGGTCCCGGGCGAGTCTGGGCTCGCTTGCCATCATGCTCCCTTCGGCCGGGTCAGCGCCGAGGGAGCCGCCTGCGCGCTGCGCCTGCCCGGCCAGACAGCGTAATCGTAATGCTCCCGCGATCCCGCGGTGAGCACCGCGATGCCGCACGCGCGACGGGACGGATGACAGGACGCACCGCGCTCGCCCGCGAAATTCGCGAAGCCATGAGTTTCGGTCGGGCCGGGGCTGACCGCGTTGACCCGGATGCCGCGGCCCTTCAGCTCGACGGTCCGCGTACGCGCCAGCAACCGGACCGTGGCCTTGCTCGGCACGTAACGGTCAGCGGTCACGGTTCCGGTCCCTTCCTGCCCGCACTGTTCCTGCCCGCACTGTTCGCCTGCATCTCTTTGGCCTGGACTGCGTCCGTGAGCGGACGCCCAGGCACCTTGGTGCGAAACTTTCAGCAAAAGTTACGGCACGTTGAGAAGTCTCAGGCAACGTATGGCGGATGGCGCCAGCGTGTCAAGTGCTCACGCTCACCACGGGAAACGGGTCCTGATGCAATCGGCGGGTAAGCCGGTGTGTGCTCCGGTGAGCATGACTCCTCGCGCGATATGGCTCCACGGACGGGATCCAAGCTAGAAAGCTTTCGGGCGCGCCGTCCGTAGGTGTCATAGGGTCGTCCTCACGTGGCGTTTTCCCACCGAAAGAGGTTGAGTCCTCGTGCACATCATCAGGTATCACACGAGCGAATCCCCCGCTCCCCTGGTCGGCGTGCGGGACGAGGGGGTAGGCGTGCGGGACGAGGGGCAGGTGTACGGCCTGCCGGGCGTGGGCTCGCTGGCCGACCTGTGGGCGCTGCCGCTGGCCGAGATCAGGCAGCGCGTGGCCGAACGCGAGCGCGTCCCGGCCGGGGACCTCACGCTGCTGCCGCCCGTCGACGGCCGGACCGAGGTCTGGGCCGCGGGCGTCACGTACTTCTCCTCGCGCGAGGCGCGGGTCGAGGAGAGCGAACGCTCGGCTGACGTCTACCGGCAGGTCTACGACGCCGAACGGCCCGAGTTGTTCTTCAAGTCGGCGGCGTGGCGGGTGGCCGGCGACGGGCAGACGATCGCGGTCCGGGCTGACTCGGCCGTGGATGTCCCTGAGCCGGAGGTCGCCGTGGTGATCAACCGGTTCGGCGAGATCGCGGGCTACACCGCGTGCAACGACGTGTCGTCCCGGTCGATCGAGGGCGAGAACCCGCTCTACCTGCCGCAGGCAAAGATCTACCTGGGCGGGTGTGCGCTGGGCCCGGCCATCCGGCCCGCCTGGGAGGTCGCGGACCCGTATGACCTCGGCATCGAGCTGACCATCCGCCGCGACGGCGCGGTCGCCTGGCAGGGCCGGGCCAGCACCTCGGCGCTGCGGCGCAGGTTCGACGATCTGGCCGGCTACCTGATGCGGGCCGACATCCATCCCGACGGCGTGGTGCTATCCACCGGGACCTGCCTGGTGCCGCCCGCGCCGTTCAGCCTGGCGGACGGCGACGTGGTGACCGTGACGGTGGACCAGGTAGGCGCGCTGACCACCGGCGTCGTGCGCGGCCTGGACCGGATGCGCGAGGCTTTCGAGCGGCAGGCGCGATATTGACTTACCGAAAAATCTCGAAAATTATGCCGCAATTCAACGTGTCCTTTGGGGTGACACGCGGGCGGCCGTCCCCGCTACCGGCAGATCTACGCCGAGGTCCGCGCCCGGCTGGAATCAGGCGAGGCCGCGGCGCAAAGCCTCGACGCGGCGCGCCCAGATCCGCTGCGATAGCGCGGCGTCCGGCGCGAACACTTCCGCCGCGTGGTAGGCACCGGGATTGACGTGCAGCTCGGTCGGGACGCCGGCCTGCATGAGCCGCGTGGCGAACGCGATGTCCTCGTCGCGGAACAAGTCGACGGTGCCGACGTCGATGAACGTCGGCGGAAGGCCGGCCAGGTCTTCGGCGCGAGCCGGGGCGGCGTACTGATCGGGTTTGCCGTCGCCTAGGTACCATTGCCAGGCTTCGATATTGCCCGCGCGGTCCCACAGGCCGATGTCGGTAATCTCGTGGCTCGACGGAGTCTCGTTCCTGTCGTCAATCATCGGGTAGATCGGCATCTGGAACCGGAGCGCCGGGAAACTGCGGTCGCGGGCGAGCATCGAGGTGGCGATGGTGAGGCCGCCTCCGGCGCTGCCGCCGTACACGGCGAGGCGGTCCGGGTCGAAGCGGAGTTCGCCGGCGTTGCGCGCCATCCACAGCAGGCCGGCGTAGCAGTCCTCGACCGGCGCCGGATAGGGGTGTTCCGGAGCCAGGCGGTACTCGACAGAGACGACCACCGCGTCGACCCGCTCGCAGATCTCCGTGGCGACCGCGTCCTCGCCGTCGATGTCGCCCAGGATCATGCCGCCGCCGTGGATGAAGTAGATCCCGGGCAGCGTCCCGGTTGCCTCCGCCGGCCGGTAGATCCGCACCTTGATGTCCGGCGCACCCTCGGGTCCGGGAACCATCCGGTCCTCCAAGGTGACGTTGGGGTTGGGCGGGATCTCCAGAGCGGCCAGCAACTGGGTCACGGCGGCCCGGCGCTGCACGATGTCGGGAATGGAGTTGAAACCGCCGGGAATCACCTGGAGCAGTTGGTCCAAGGGTTCGCGCACTTCCGGGTCGATCAGATCACGGCGGGACATGAACCCTCCTTTGGGCTCGACCGATGCAGAATGCATCCTACGTAGTGATCGAGCTCACATCAATTCCCCTCGATCAGGCGGGGCTTTCCTTGGTGGCTAGCAGGGCCCACAGGAAATCCTCGCCGAAGCAGGGCCCTGCCCGTCGGTCTTGTTCATCTACGCCGCAGCCCCGGCTGGCCAGGTAGACGGCATTGCGCCCGTGCCCGCATCCCAGCTCGAGCACCCGCCCGGGCGCGAGCTGGCCCAAATTACGCGGCCCAATTTACCCGGGAGCCGAAGGACCCGGATTCCCGGGACCTCAGCCCGTTGCCAACGCCCCTGCAACGGGCCAGCGTCGGGTGCAGGACCCGATCGCATCCGGGTGCCGCCCGGCAGTCCCGGGCTAGCGGCGGCCCACTTCAGGGGGCGTGAAATGGCAAGGTATCCCACCGATCACGCAGGGCTTGAGATATTGCCGTTCGACAGGTGCCTGCAACTGCTGACCACGGTCCCTGTCGGACGGATCAGCTTCTTCGCCGATGGCGAGATAGTGGTCCTGCCGGTAAACCACGTCGTGGACGGCCAGGACCCGATCTTCTGCACCGCCCGCGGATCGAAGTTGTCCGCGGCCGAAGGCCAGAATCTGGTGGCGTTCGAGGCAGACGACTACGACGAGCGAACCAAGTCTGGCTGGAGCGTCCTGGTCAATGGCCGTGCTCAGGCGGTCTACGAAGACGCCGAGATCCAGCGCCTGAGCCACCTGGGGCTGCACCCGTGGGTAACGGCTGTGGAACGCCCGTTCTGGATCCGGATACGGCCCACCTCAATAAGCGGGCGGCGGACGCCAGGGCCTGGCTAGCCCGTCCCGCCCACGTTCGCCCGGCCGGTCAGCTGGTCACGGCCCGGCCGAGTCCGTGCTACACGGCGCTGACGTCCGCCTGTCCCTGAGCGGGGGGCGTCCCCCAGGCTGATAGTGCTGCTGGCCTGCCGGCTCCAGTCTCACGGTCGCCAGATATCGGTGATCGGCGTCGCGGTGGCCGCCTGGCCGTCGCGCGGCAGGGCGTAGGCAGCCTCGATAGTGGCCAGGACGCTGTAGTGGGTGATCCGCTCCGCATAGCTGCCGGGCCGCACCGGCTGGCCCGCGAAAATGGTCACTATCTGGTTATCCTGGCTGCCGTCGTCCTCGTCCCAGGTGAGGATCAGCAGGCTGTCGTGGCTCATCGCCCAGTCCGCGTACCCGCCGATGTGGGCACGCAGCCAGCTATCGCCTGTCGCGATGCTGCAGTCATGCATGTCATGACACAGGTCAGGGATCACGAAGGAGACCGCCGGGAGCCGCGCGAAGGCGGCGGCAGCGAAGCTGGTGAAGGGCAGGCTGACCGAGCCGGGCACGTTGCTGAAATCTGCCCATGGCACGTGCTTGCGTGCGTAGGCACCAGCCGAGCAGGCCGGCGATCCCGCGCCGGGCAGGTCCTCCGCGTAACCGGCGAAGCTCCTGCCCGCCTTGATCAGGTCAGCGGCCAGATTCGGCGCGGTGAACCGGTACGGGCAGCCGTCATCGGCTACCCCCTGGGTACTGCCGGAGAACAGCGCCAGGTAGTTCGGCTCACTCGGATGGGTGATCGCGTAGGAGCGGGTGAACAGCGCACCGCGGCGGGCGAGTTCGTTGATAAAGGGCGCGGCGGGGTTGCCGATGATGTCCGCGTAGGAGTGATTCTCCATCACGACCACGACCGTGTGCGCTGGTTCCGGGATCGCGGCAGGCTGAGTGCCCGTGGTCGTAGTCGCCGCGGCTGCCGACGGGCCGGTCTGGCCGGCTGGACTGCTGGCCGCAGGACCGGAGCCGCCGCACCCGGCCAGCACCAGCAGCGCAACCCCGGCGAACAGGCCTCGCGTCATCATGTCCCTTCACCGAGGCCGAAGACCCGTTCGGCGTTGCCGTGCAGGAACAGGTCCGCTGTCTGGTCATCGAGCTGGAGGCGGGCGAGGTCTTTAAGGCAGTCGGCCGCCGGCCAGGCAGGATGGTTTGACCCGAAGAGCACCTTGTGCCGACCATGGCCGCGGAGGTAGTCGACGAGTTCGGTGGGGTAACGGCTGGCTTTGTAGGCGGAGGTGTCGATGTAGACGTTCGGGTACTTGGTGGCCAGCGAGATCATCTCCGCGGTCCATGGGTAGCCGATGTGGCCGCCCACGATGACCAGTTCGGGGAACTCCAGCGCGACGGTGTCCAGGTAGGGGATCGGCCGACCCGGCTCGGACGGGCATAGCGGCCCGGTGTGGCCGACCTGGAGGCAGAACGGGATTCCGAGCTCGATGCATTCCGCGTACAGCGGATAGTAGCGGCGGTCGC
>JBKQQQ010000818.1:0-4826 GCA_052144275.1 Streptosporangiaceae bacterium | reverse complement strand
GGCTGCCCGACCGCGTGCGCACCTACCTGCTCACCTTCTCCGTCGTCGACGACCTGGCCGGGCTCGCGGTCATCGCGATCGCCTACAGCGGGCGCATCCAGGTGATCCCGCTGCTGTTCGGGGTCGGGTTCCTCGCCGTGGTCCTGGTCATCCGGGCGCGCGGGGTCCGGTACGGGCCCGCTTACCTGCTCATCGGGATCGCGGCCTGGGTGGCATTCCTCAAGTCGGGCGTCGACCCGATCGTGGTGGGCCTGGTCATGGGGCTGCTGACCTACGCCTATTCGGCGACCCGGGCCTCCCTGGAACAGGCGTCGGAAGCCTTCCGGCTGTTCCGCGAGCAGCCCACCGCCGAGCTGGCGGCCACGGCGCAGGGGGTGGTCCGCACCGCGATCTCGCCGAACGACCGGCTCTCGCAGATCTTCCACCCGTGGACCAGCTACGTCATCGTGCCGCTGTTCGCGCTGGCCAACGCGGGGATCGTGCTGAACGCCGGGTTCCTGGCCCGCGCCTACACCTCGCCGGTCACGCTCGGCATCTTGGTCGGTTACCTGGTGGGCAAGCCGCTCGGCACAGCCGGCTGCGCGTGGCTGGTCTCCCGGCTCAGCCACGGGCGGCTGACCCCGCCGGTCGGCTGGGGCGCGGTCGCCGGCGCCGGGGCGGTCGCCGGGATCGGCTTCACCGTCTCCCTGCTGATCGCGTCGCTGGCGCTGCAGGGCACCGAGCTGGCCGAGGCCAAGCTGGGCATCCTGTCCGCGGCGCTGGCCGCGTCGGGCCTGACGTGGGTCATCTTCCGGCTGGTGAACCGGCTGCCGATCCGGACCCGGCTGCGCGCGCTGCTGGGCACGTCCGAGGCCATCACCGACCTGGTGGTACCGGTGGACCCGGGCCGGGATCACATCCGCGGCCCGGAGGAGGCCCCGGTCACCGTGGTCGAGTACGGGGACTTCGAGTGTCCCTACTGCGGCCAGGCCGAGCCTGCCGTGCGGGAGCTGCTGCGGGATTTCGGCGACGTCCGGTACGTGTGGCGGCACCTGCCGCTGAACGACGTCCACCCGGAGGCGCAGCTCGCGGCCGAGGCCGCCGAGGCGGCAGGGCGGCAGGGCAAGTTCTGGGAGATGCACGACCTGCTCCTGGACCACCAGGACGCGCTGCGCCCGCGCGACCTGATCGGGTACGCGGCCTCGCTCGGCCTCGACACCAACCGGTTCGCCGCCGACTTGCGCAAGCACGCGGGCGCCGCGCACGTCAGCGAGGATGTGGATTCCGCCGACCTGTCCAACGTGTCGGGGACGCCGACGTTCTTCGTCAACGGCAAGCGGCACTACGGCGCCTATGACATACAAACGCTGAAAAAAGCGGTAAAACTAGCCAAGGCCCTGACGAAAATCAGCGCCTGATGCGCTGCACGTCGTGCCGAAGCGGACCTACCAGCACGGCGGGAAGCTCGCGATCATCGCCATCTGCTCGGAGCGGCGGGACCTCCGCCTCGTCACATCAAGATGCTGCCAAGAAGCGCCACTAAGCCGGGAAGGGCCGCCGCGCCGTCTTCGGCACGCTGATGGTCCGCCCAGCGTTCCTCCCCCCGCGCCCGCACGCGGGGGGAGGGCGTGAGAGCCATTAGGCTGACGGTGAGGACGAGGAGGAGGTATCGCGTGAACGCGCACCCAACCGCCGCGGCCGCCGGGACCATCGACGTCGGCGGCGACCTGACCGTCAACCGGATGGGGTTCGGGGCCATGCGGATCACCGGGCCCGGCATCTGGGGCGAGCCGCCCAGCCGGGATCAGGCCATCGCCACGCTCCGGCGGGTGGTGGAGCTTGGCGTCAATTTCATCGACACCGCCGACTCCTACGGCCCTGGGGTCAGCGAGCCCCTGATCGCCGAGGCGCTCTACCCGTACCCGGACGACCTGGTGATCGCGACCAAGGGCGGCCTGGTGCGGCCGGGCCCGAACCGCTGGGAAGCCAACGGGCGGCCGGAGCACCTCCGCGAGGCCTGCGAGGGCAGCCTGCGGCGGCTCAGGCTCGAGCAGATACCGCTGTACCAGTTCCACCGCCCCGACCCGGCGGTGCCGCTGGCCGAATCGATCGGCGCCATCGCCGAGATGAAGAACGAGGGCAAGATCCGTCACGTCGGGATCTCCAACGTGTCGGAGTCCCAGCTACGCGAGGCGCAGCGGATCCTCCCGATCGTGTCGGTGCAGAACAGGTACAACGCGTCCGACCGCAGGTCGGAGCCGCTGATCGACCTGTGCGAGCAAGAGCAGTTGGTGTTCCTGCCCTGGGCCCCGGTGCAGGAGGCGGACAAGAACCCGGCGGTGGCCGCGTCTGCCGAGCGGCACGGCGCGACCCAGCACCAGGTCGTGCTGGCCTGGCTGCTGGCCAGCTCACCGCAGATCCTCCCGATTCCGGGTACCGGCTCCCCCAGGCACGCGGAGGAGAACATCGCCGCCGCGTCCGTCGAGCTGGACCCAGACGAGGTCGACGCGATCAGCAAGGGCGCGTTACCCGGCCACCCTGGCAGGCCGATGGTTTCCGGCTGGCTCCGCCGTCACGTGGGCAGCCGTGCCCGCTAACCGGTCGTTTTACCATTATTCCGGGCAAGCCGGACAGCAGCTGGGATGCGGAGGCGAAGCGTGGCGGAGACCGTTGCGATCACCGGGGGCCGGGTCGTACCGATCGAGGGCGACCCGGTGGACGGCGGGACCGTCCTGCTGCGGGACGGGAAGATAGCGGCGGTTGAGGGGCCGGGCTACGCGGTGCCATCCGGCGTGGACGTGGTGGACGCGACCGGGAAGTGGGTGCTGCCCGGCTTCATCGACGCGCACGCCCACGCGGGCGTGTCCGAGGAAGCCGAAGGCTGGGCGGGCCAGGACACCAACGAGCGGACCAGCCCAGTCACCGCCCACGTCCGCGCACTCGACGCCATCAACCCGGCCGACCTGGGCTTCCGCGATGCCATCACGGGTGGCGTGCTCGCGGTCAACGTCAACCCGGGCTCCGCCAACCCGATCGGCGGGCAGACCGTCGCGATCAAATGCTGGGGCCGCACCGTGGACGAGATGGTGCTCCGCGAGCCGGCCGGCCTGAAGTCCGCGCTGGGCGAGAACCCCAAGCGCGTCTACGGCGAGCGGAACGAGACCCCGTCGACCAGGCTCGGCACCGCCGCAGTGATCCGCGCCGCGTTCGTCGCCGCCCAGAACTACCAGGCCAAGCTGGCGGCGGCCACGGAGGACTCTCCGGTGGAGCGCGACCTGAAGCTCGAGGCGCTGAGCCGGGTGCTACGCCGCGAGATCCCGTGGCGGCAGCACTGCCACCGCGCGGACGATATCGCGACCGCGATGCGGATGGCCAGGGAGTTCGGCTACGACCTGGTGATCGACCACGGCACCGAGGCGTACCTGCTGGCCGACCAGATCGCGGCCGCGTCCATCCCGGTGATCATCGGCCCGCTGTTCACCAGCCGGTCCAAGGTGGAGCTGCGCAACCGGTCGCTGGCCAACCCCGGCCGGCTCGCCGCGGCCGGAGTGACGATCGCGATCACCACCGACCACCCGGTGGTACCCATCCACTTCCTCATCCACCAGGCCACGCTGGCGGTCAAGGAGGGCCTGGACCCGGTGACCGCGCTGCGCGCGGTGACCATCCACCCGGCCCAGATCATCGGCTGTGCCGACCGGATCGGCTCGCTCGCCGCCGGCAAGGACGCCGACGTGGTGATCTGGTCCGGCGACCCGCTGGACGTGATGAGCCGGGCAGAGCGGGCCTACCTGGACGGGCGCGAGATCTACCGGTACGACTACGACCGCCGTGAGGGCGTGTTCGCCGAGCGGTAGGTCGGCCGGGTGCCGCTGGCTAATCCGATCTGCGTTCCCGGCCGCGCTGCACGGCCCCCAGGAGCACCCGTATGCCGGTGCCCAGAAGCACGAGGTCGGCGAGCATCTGGACGATGAGCACGACCCGGGCGGTCTCGGATTTGGCGGTGATGTCCCCGAACCCCACTGTCGAGAAGACGGTCACCGTGAAATACAAGGCGTCCGTGCGGGTCAGCGGCTGGGTGAAGCTCGCCGCGTAGTTCCGTTCCATCACGAAGTACGTGGAGGCGAACAGCAACAAGAAGAGCGGAATGACCAACGCCAGCGCCTCGGCCGCCCGCAGGCCTGGGTAACGGGCGCCAGCGATGATCCTGACGCCCCACACCACGACGCCCGCCACGACCACCAGGCCGATCAGCAGCCGCACCGCCGTGTCGGAATCCCACGGCCGGTCCAGCGGAAGCACGTAGTACAGAACCACCAGCACCGCCGCGATCAGCAGAACGCGCAGCACCGCCCACAAAATGACGCGCCTGCGCTTCGCCGGCGGCAGATCCTGGTAGCGCTCACCGGTCATGTCGCCCCTGTTTCGCCACTTTGGCGGTGGTCATGGTCAGGGCCTCATCGGGAATCCGTGAGCTGGAGCACCTCGTGCCTCACGCCGGTTCCGCCGGTTCCGCCGGTTCCAGGTGAACGTCGATGACCACGAGCCCGAGGTCCTGGATTCTGTTGAGGATGCCGTGCAGGGCGGCCTGGTCGGTGCCGGCCCGCCGCAGCATCGTCGTATCGCCTACCACGCTGATCTCCACGTCGTCGAAGGCTGCCCGCACCGAGGGACCCGCGACACCGCGAACGATGATCATGTAGGTGCCCTCGGTCACCTTTCCGGGCTTCATCACCTCTACAGGTAATCGCCGAACGGGGTGAGTTGCCCTCACCCTGTTCGGGTGCGCTGACTGGGTCTCACCCGCGACGGATGACTCGCCGCAACCGGTCAGTTGGTTAGATCGC
>JBKQQQ010000817.1:0-5624 GCA_052144275.1 Streptosporangiaceae bacterium | reverse complement strand
GCCCTCTGCGAGCAGCTCACCACCACCGCAACCCGCTACCCCGGAACCCAGCTCCTCCTGCGATACGAAGTCAAAGAACACCCCGGCACTGCATGAACTATTGCGCTATGTCAGGAGCCCTGGGGCCTTGCGTCCGCGCCTGGCCGAATGCATCATGGCAGTCACCGGGGCAAACGGTAATTTCACTCCTAGTAGTGGAGGCCCCGGATGCCCGACCTTCTCGCCGCGCCCTTTCTCGGCCAGTACCTCCTGCTACGGCCTGGCAGCACCGACGGGGTGCAACTGCCACGCGGCCACTTCGACCAACTTATGCAGGCAGCTGCTGAGGATGGCTCGCATCCGCCGTGGCTGGCGGAGCTCGCACGTCAGACATGGCACCTGAACCTTCCGGATACTGCCCCGATCAACGGGCGCGTTCTCGTGCGCGAGGAGTCGTCTCTCGGCTACGGGCGAGCGAGCTGGGAGATCAACCTTGGCTGCAACTACGCCTGCTCGCACTGCTACCTGGGCTTGAAAGAGTTCTCCGGCCTGCCGTGGCCGGACAAGGAACGGCTACTGGTCATGATGCGGGACGCCGGGGTGGTCTGGCTGCAGATCACCGGCGGCGAGCCGACCATCGACAAGGACTTCCCCGACGCTTACCGGCTCGCGTTCGAGCTGGGCATGATGCTAACCGTCTCTACCAACGGGTCGCGGCTGTGGCGGCGCGACCTGCTGGATATGTTCACGACGCTGCCGCCCTACCGGCTGGTGATCAGCCTGTACGGGGCCACCGAGGCAGCCTACGACGGACTCACCAAGCGGCGCGGGTCCTACAAGGCGTTCCGCCGGGGCATCGCCGCCGCGATGGAAGCCGGACTGCCAGTACGGCTGAACATCGTGGTCACCGATGTCTCCGCCGACGAGACGGCGGCGATGGTGACGATGGCCCAGGAGTGGGGCATCGAGCACAACGTCTACACGAACATCCAGCCGACCTACTACGGCAGCGGGGAGACGCTGCTGGCCCAGTCGGCCGAGTACCTGCGCACCCGCCAGGCGTTCACCGGCTGCAACGCCGGGCACACGTTCTTCCACGCCGACCCGCACGGGAAGGCGTCGATCTGCAAGATCGGCCGCGATGACCAGGTCGACCTGATGGCCGAGGGCCTGGACGGCCTGCGCCGCCTGGGCGGCATCGCGGACCAGCTCATGCTTCGCACCGGGGGTTGCTCCGGCTGCCAGCTCGCCGGCACCTGCAGGGTGTGCCGGCCGCTGGCCAAGCGGTTCCAGGAGGCGAAGGCCCCGCTGGGCTACTACTGCCAGCACGGCGACAACAACCAGCACGCAGAAGGAAACAGGAGGCCAGCATGACCGCAGTAGCCCTCACCCTCTACCCGACCCGCCCGGCCGAACAGCCGGTACGGCAGGTCACCAGCCCGGTGACTGTCAACCTGGACCAGGTCACCGAGTCAACGACCTGCTCGTGCAACGCGGGCGACGACAACCCCAATTAACCGCCCCGGCCGGACGGTCCCGGCCGCCCTGCGCGGCCATCCCGAAGCGGGTTCCCGCGTGTTTCGCGCGGGAACCCGCTTCCCGTGTGCCGCGCGAGTATCGTGCCGGCCATGGGAGTCTCGTGGGACTGGCTGCAACCACTGATCACCGCCCCGTACGTGCCCGCCCTCGGCCCCGTCCATCCCCAAGCGGTAGCCTCCGGCCTTTTCAGCGACGTCATCGAGATCGCGGGAACCGGCCGGTTCCTTCCGCACGACAAGGACCGCCGCTGGGCTGACCGCAAGGACGAGCAGGTGCTCCCCGAGGCCATCATCCAGGAACCCGGCCTGGTCGTGATCCCCACGCTGCGCACCGGCCGTGTTTCCTGCATCCGGGTCTACATCTACAGCCGGCAGCCGCAAAGCGCGTTGAACCAGGCTGCCGCGCTCGGCGGGCGGCTCTGCGAGCAGCACGACGCCGCGAAAGGGCGGCTCACCTGGTTCCTGCCGCCTGGCAGTGATCCCGATCCCGTAGCTGCATGCACCCGAACCCAGATGCGCACCTTCAGCCCTACTCAACCTAATGCCAGGTCGGAAGCTCCAGCTGGGGTCGTTCCGCTGGACGAGGTCCCAGAAGCCGTGCGCGGGACGTTCAGCGTCTTCGCGGAAAAGCTGGCCGCCGAGGGCTTTGCCTTCCTCGACGCTCGCATCCGCGACGGCGGCACCGGCCCGGTGCTCACCGTCCAGCGTGACAGCGCGATCGTCGGGGCGATCGGCCCGATGGAGATCATGCTCGACAGCCGCGGAGCCGCCCAGTTGCTGCCGCAGTACTTCGGCGTCCTGCCCGAATATCGCGGTCTTAGCCTCGGCCGATTGCTCTGGCGGGCCGCCATGCACTGGGGACAGCAGCACCACGCTGCCTACCAGCTCCTGCAAACCCAGGTCGGCGGCGCATCGGACCGCCTGTGCCAGTCGGAAGGGCTCACCGACCTCGGTCTGGTCTGCACAACCACGCTCTGAGCTACGCCGGCGTACTCGTGGCGGCCCTGTGACAGAAGAGATGGCCGGGGTGCCGCGCCAGTTGGCCCGGCACCCCGGCTAGAACGGGCCCGCGCAGCCACACCGGGGCAGGGCTGACTGCGCGGGGGTCAAGGGGGATCAAGGCATGCCTCAGCCGGCGGCCGGTGCGGATAGCTCGCACCAGATCACCTTGCCTTCGGGATTCCGTGTCGGATACCAGCCCCATCGTTCGCTCAGCATTTCCACGAGAAACAAGCCCCGGCCGCCCTCCTGGTCCAGTGGGGGGATGCCATCTTCGAGTTCTGCCGGCTCGGGCGGCCTTGCGTTACCGTCCCAGACCTCGATCAGGACAACTCCATTGCCTGCCGACAGGCGCAGGCCGACCGGTGGTTTCCCGCCGATAGCTCCGGCCGCTTGCACGCCGTTGGTAACAAGCTCGGAGACGAGCAGTTCGGCCGCAGCGATATCAACGGGGGCCGCCCATTCCCAGAGCACCTGCCGCGCGTGGAGGCGGGCGCAGGGCACCGCAGTGGGGAGCGCCCCGAGCACCAGGGAGCTCCGGCGATACGCCCATGGAGCTGCCATCGTCATCGGGGCGCTGACGGCGTCGCCAAGGGAGCGGTGCCGGGACTCGTAGACGCCAGCCACGGGATTTCGGCAGTCCATCCGCTTTGCTCCCTCCAGCTTGGCACGCCGACGAACATGGCGCTGCACTAACGATCCTTATTTTCCTAAGATAATGACGCGATCGTATCCGGACTGTCAATCTCTTAGGAGAATGAGCGTGAGGAGTTCATGTCGGGGCAGGGTGACCGGGATCGCGCCCCGTACGGACCGGCTTCACGGGCGCCCCGCGAACGAGGGGTATTGTCTTAGGACATTGGGCCGGTGATCAGGCCGGCTGCCGTCTCTCAGTTGAGGGGAACGTCTCGCGTGCCTCGCAGGAACTCGCGCTTCACGGAGATCGCCGCACTACTGCGCGTCCGCATCCTCGCCGGCGAGTGGGCGCCGGGCAGTACGCTGCCCGTGCTGGACGCCCTGGCCACTGAGTACGGCGCGGACAAGAACACGGTCTCACGGGCCATCAGCGAGGTGCTCGAGCCAGAGGGCCTGGTCTGGGCGGTGCCCAGGCGCGGGACGATCGTCCGGCACGGGATGGCGCGGCCGCACCGGATGCGCGGCAACCTGGTCAAGCGGAACGTCGCTACCAACGGCCCCGGCTACAGCTTCCCTTCGGCGTCGGGTCAGGAGGTCTGGCGTCATCACATCACGCCTACCGCGAAGCCGGAACGGCTGGACGATCCGCGCATCGCCCGGCTGCTGAAGGTGCCTGCGGGCAGCGAGATCCTGCTCAGGCACCGGGTCACCGGCCCGGAGGCCGAGCCGCCGTTCCAGGTTAACAACTCCTGGGTACACCCCCGCGTCGCCGATATTCCCGGCGTGGCGGGGCAGGCGGCCGGCCCTGGCGACTGGCTGTACCGGATCGAGCAGGCAGGGCACGGGCCGCTGTCGTGGATGGAGTACCACAGGGCCAGGCTGCCGACCACCGCCGAAGCCGCCGAGTTGCAGATTCCCGTTACCATGCCGGTCATGGAGATCGTCCGCGTCGGGCGGTCCGCGCTTGACGGCGACCCGGTCGAGGTCACCGAGTACGTGATTCCCAGTGATCGGGTGGAGACCGTGCACGAGCTGCACCGCGACGAGTCCGCCGCCTGGCCCTGGCCCGAGGACGCCAGCTAGGTCGTGTCCGCCAGAGTGGCGGCGGCGCCCAGGACGATCGGGTTTCCCTGCCGCTCCTGCCAGGCCCCGCCGGGCACGTCGATGGCGATCAGCGTGACGTTGTCCGGGGCGCCGACCTCGTGCGCGAGCTGGATCAGCTCCGCAACCGCCTGGTCCAGGTCGCCGGCTTCGGCCAGCGCGTCACGGATGGCCTCCGGACTGACCACGCCGTTCAGCCCGTCGGAGCAGATCAGGTACCGGTCGCCGGGGCGCGCGGTGCGCAGGGTTAGGTCTGGGGACCAGCCGGGCCGCGCATCGAGGTATCGCACCAGGTAAGCGGCGGTCTGGGCTGGCATCGGGCTGGCCACCAGGTTGGCGAGGACATGGTCCTCGGTGATCTGCCGGAGCACCCGATCCCTCAGCAGGTAGGCACGGGAGTCGCCGACGTTCGCGACCGCGACGTGACGGCCTGACCAGAGCATCGCAGTCAGCGTCGAGCCCATGCCGGCCAGGCCCGGGTCAGCCTGGACCCTCTCGGCAAGTCGCTTATTCGCCTCTTGGACCGCCGCCCCGAGGATCGTCGTGAGCTGCCCAGGGTCACTTGCGTCTACATCGAAAGCCCGAATGGCCTCGATCACCGTCGCGCTCGCGACATCACCGGCCGCGTGGCCGCCCATGCCATCGGCCACCGCGCAGAGCCAGCGGCCCGCATAGGCGGAATCCTCGTTCCGCCTACGAACTAGCCCGGCACTCGATGCGGCGGCGACAGGTGCTGACGACAACGCCGATACCTCCTTCTGTGCCCATTGCCAGTGTCCCACCAAGCGCCCTCGCCCAATACCGCCCCGCCGACGTGCCGGACCGCTGGACGCCTGCGGCAGTCAAAGACGCGAACAGGTACAGCCGTTAAGCACGCCCGGCGACGCCAGGGGTCAGCACCGATTCAGCACGGGGTCCGGAAACGACGGGAAACAACCGGCATCAACCGGACAATCAAGACATGAGAACGGGCCGCCCGACTCATCGTCGAACGGCCCATTTCGCGGCAGCAATGACCGGAGAAATACCAGATCAGCGGCCTAAATTCACCCCTTGAGCAGCTGCCGTGCCATCACCATGCGCTGGACCTGGTTGGTGCCCTCGTAGATCTGGGTGATCTTGGCGTCGCGCATCATGCGCACGGCCCGGTCGACGGCATCCACCGGCCGATCTTCCCGAAGTACCGGCCGTACCGCCTCGCCTTATACTCCAGCATCCCGGTGAACGCCGACCAGCCGGCGTCGTGCACCGACTTGGCCAGCCGGGTCCGGCCAAGCCCGGCCACGCACAAGTCCTCCGCGTACACCGCTTGGTTTTCGCGGATGATCCGCGTGGAGGTCTTGTGATGGAAATCCCGGCGGGAATCGGCCA
>JBKQQQ010000816.1:0-2552 GCA_052144275.1 Streptosporangiaceae bacterium | reverse complement strand
CACGCATTCCGGATACAGCGTGGACGTGCGCGTTCACCTCATCCCCGGAATCGGTGCGCACTGGCTCGACAAGCTGGAACCCGAGCACGTCGAAAAGCTCTACGCCAAGATGCAGTGCAACGGGTCTTCCCCTGGCACCGCCCACCACGTTCACCGCACGATCCGCAACGCGCTCAACGAAGCCGTGCGCCGCGGGCACCTTGCGCGGAACCCGGTACTGCTCGCAAAAGCGCCCAAGCTGATGGATGAAGAAACGGAACCGTACAACGTCAGCGAAGTGCAGCGACTTCTCAAGGTCGTGGCTGAACGGGCGCAACGGCGCACGTTGGGTCGTGGCCCTGGCGCTCGGGCTACGACAAGGCGAAGCGCTAGGACTCAAGTGGGAACACGTAGACCTCGACAACGGACTAATGCGAATCCGCCGCAACCGGCTGCGTCCCAAGTACGAGCACGGGTGCGGGGACACGTGCGGCCGGAAAGCCGGATACTGCCCCGAGCGCGAACAGACCCGCGCCGACACCGGCCCGACCAAATCACGCGCCGGACGACGTGTTATCGGCCTACCGGCCCCGCTAGTCCTGCTGCTGCAAGCCCATAAGGCAAAGCAGGAAGCCGAAGGCACGGCCGCCCGCCAGCTCTGGCACGACGAAGGATGGGTGTTCGCCAACCCGGACGGCCGCCCGCTCAACCCGAACACCGACTACCACGAGTGGAAAGCGCTGCTCAGCGAGGCCGGTGTACATGACGGACGGCTGCACGACGCGCGGCACACCGCCGCCACCGCACTAGCGATCCTCGCTGTGCCGACGCCTACGGCCATGGCCATCATGGGATGGTCGAGCGCAGCCATGGCCACCAGGTATCAGCACGTGCTCGATTCCATCCTCAAGGGCGTGGCTGGGCAGGTCGGCGGGCTGCTCTGGGATGCCCCCGAGAGCGACCCGGCCGCCGACGATGACGACGGCGAGGGAACTGCCGGGGTGCTCGCTCCGGCCTTATACAGCGGCCAACTGAGACCAAAACTGAGACCGGTCCGGCAAAGGGCCAGCCCGAGCGATGGGCTGGCCCTGACGTTCTAGCTGGTGAGAGCTGGCGGAGGATAAGAGATTCGAACTCTTGAGGGGTTGCCCCCAACACGCTTTCCAAGCGTGCGCCCTAGGCCACTAGGCGAATCCTCCGCCGGGTAGCTTACCCGAATCCGCCGGTGACCGGGTTGCGGAACATCTGGGTCCCAAGGCTGGCTACACTGGCCCCTGACCCCCCGCACGGCGTTTATCCCGCCAACCCCCCCAGGGCCGGAAGGCAGCAAGGGTACGCGGGCTCTGATGGGTGTGCGGGGGGTCCCCGATTACCGGTGAGGATGAGCTGATGGCAGCAGCCGCGTCGGAACGCGAGGACACGACCCCGGCGAGCCTGGCCCAGTCCGGACTTGCGCTGTACCGCAAGTACCGTCCGGCGACGTTCGCCGAGGTGAAGGGGCAGGAGCACGTCACCGGACCGCTACAGCAAGCGCTGCGCACCGGGCGGATCAACCACGCTTACCTGTTCAGCGGGCCGCGCGGATGCGGCAAGACGTCCAGCGCTCGGATCCTCGCCCGCTCGCTGAACTGCGTCAAGGGCCCGACGCCCGAACCGTGCGGGGTCTGCGACTCCTGCGTCGCGCTCGCCCCTTCCGGGCCGGGCAGCATCGACGTGATCGAGATCGACGCGGCCTCGCACGGCGGCGTGGACGACGCCAGGGAGCTGCGCGAGCGGGCCTTCTACACGCCGGTGTCCGGGCGCTTCAAGATCTACATCATCGACGAGGCGCACATGGTCACCCAGCAGGGCTTCAACGCGCTGCTGAAGCTGGTCGAGGAGCCCCCGCCGCACCTGAAGTTCATTTTCGCCACCACCGAGCCGGAGAAGGTCATCCCGACCATCCGGTCGCGCACGCACCACTATCCGTTCCGCCTGGTCCCGCCCTCCGTGCTGCGGGAGCTGATGCAGGACATCCTGCGCAAAGAAGGCGTCGCGGTCGAAGACACCGTGCTGCCCCTGGTGGTGCGGGCCGGCGCCGGTTCGGTCCGGGACTCGCTATCCATCCTGGACCAGCTGCTGGCCGGCAGCGACGAGTCCGGGCTCAGCTACGAGCGCGCGGTGGCACTGCTCGGCTTCACCGACGCCAGCCTGCTCGATGAGATCGCGGACGCGTTCGCCGCCGCCGACGGCGCGGCGGTGTTCCGTGTGGTGAACCGGGTCATCGAGGGCGGGCACGAGCCGCGCCGGTTCGCGGCCGACCTGCTGGACCGGTTCCGGGACCTGATCGTGCTGGCCGCCGTGCCCGACGCGGCCGAGATCGGGCTTCTCGACCTGCCGCCGGACCGGGCCGAGCTCATGGCCGCGCAGGCCGGCAGGTTCGGACAGGCCGGGCTGACCCGGGCCGCCGAAATCGTCAGCACCGGCCTGGATCAGATGCGCGGCGCCACCTCGCCCCGGCTGCTGCTCGAGCTGACGTGCGCGCAGGTGCTGCTGCCGGCCGCCGCCACCGACGAGAAATCCCTGCTCGCCCG
>JBKQQQ010000815.1:0-6080 GCA_052144275.1 Streptosporangiaceae bacterium | reverse complement strand
GGACGCGATCGGTCATGTGCCGTGGTGGCCGGATAACCGGAGCGAGGTGACACTCCACAAGATCCTGGTCCACATGATCGCCGAGACCGACCGGCATGCCGGGCAGGCCGACATCGTCCGCGAGCTCCTCGACGGCGCCACCGGCCTGCGTGACGGCAACGACAGCATGGCCCCGGGCGACCAGGCCTGGTGGGAGAGCTACCGGAGCCGGCTGGAGCGCGCAGCGCTCGCCGCCGACCAGGACCCGGCGCTCGAGGCCGGCTAGCGCCCGGCCCTCAAGGCCTGCTAGGCCTGCGGTGACCCGGGCCCGGGTCAGGCGCGGGCGGTGTCGAACCGTGGCGTGATCTCGAGCAGGAACGACAGGTCGGTGCCGGCCGGGACGTTTATCGCTGGTGGCCGTCGGGTGCGGTTTCGCCAGGCCAGCGGGCCTGCCAGAGCTCGCGCCGGGTCGAGCAGCACGCCACGGCCACGGCTTCGACTGCGGCCAGGGTCAGCATCGCGGCCTGCGCCGGCAGGTACTGCAACAGCACCCCGCAAGCCGCCACCCCGGCGGGCATGCCCAGGCCGATCAGCGTCATGAGCGCCGCGACCACCCGGCCGCGCTGCTCGGGCGGGGCCTGCCTGATCACCAGGATGTCGACCAGCACGCGGATCGCGGGTACGCCGAGCATCACGGTAAACAGCAGGCCGGCCACCCACCACGGGCCGAACGGCACCGCGAGCAGCGCGAGGATGACGACGTCCAGCATGCACATGGCCAGCAGCAGCACTCCCGGCCTGAGCCGGTGCAAGGTCCTGACCAGGGGCGCTCCGGCCAGCCCGCCTGCGGCGCCGATGCCAAGCGCCAGGCCGATCACGCTCGAAGGCACCGCCTGGTGGCGCAAGATCACGATGATGATCAGCTCAAGCCCGGCCCCGATCGTGTTCACGAACATGATCAGCAGCGTGGCCGCCCGGAGGACCGGCTGGTCCCAGAGCGTCCGGACGCCTGCCAGCATGTTCCCGCTTGCGGTGGTGGCCCTGCCCGCGGGGCGCGGGCTCGCCGGTCGGCCCGCGGGCGTCTTCATCAGCGCCGCGGTAATGAGCGCGACGAGGAATGAGCCCGCGGTGAACAGGAACGGTATCGCGTGCGCCAGTGCGCGCACCGCGTAGAGCGCCCCGCCCAGCGCAGGCCCGGCCAGGGCGGAGCCGTTCATCCTCACCTCGTCCTGGGTCAGCGCCTGCGTCAGTTGCTCCGGCGGTACCACCGAACGCATGAGCAGCATCCGGGCGGCGCCCTTGACCGGCTGGCCGGCGCCGAGCAGTGCGGCGGCGGTGAACAGCAACGGCAGCGATAGCCATCCGGTGATCAGCGCCATGGCCACCACCGCGGTCACTGCCGCCTGTGCCGCCTCGGCGACGATCACGATCGTGCGGCCGTCGTACCGGTCGGCCAGCACGCCGGCGGGCAGCCCGGCCACCAGCATCCCGAGGCCCTGCACCGCCGCGAACAGCCCGGCCAGGGCGGGGGAGCGGGTAATCGCGAGGATGGTCAGCGGGTACGCGATGTCGGCCACGGAAACGCCCAGGGTGGAACTGCTGGTCCCGATCCACAGCGTCTGGAAGGGCACGTTCCGCCACAACGACCGCGGCCGGATAACGGGCGATTCACCGCGTCCCGCCGTACCCGGTCCCTCCGCGTGTGGTCCCGCCGTACCCGGTCCCTCGGCGTGTGGTCCCGCCGTACCCGGCCGACCCGCGCCTGCGGCTGTCTTCGTGCTACTCATCGCGCCTCCCTGAATCCCTTACTCTCACGTTCTCGTAATCATTCACGACTTCATGAATGATTGCATGCTCGTGAGCGTATGGCAAGATGTCTCCATGGAGCAGCCCCTGGCGGAGGCAGAGTCACAGGCGGTCCGGGCCGTGGACAACGTGGACATGCTCAAGGCGATGGCGGATCCGACCCGGATGGCGATCCTGGCCGCGCTGATGAAGACGCGGCACGACCTGCCGGTCATGTCGGTCAAGGAACTGGCCGCCGAACTCGGCGAGCCGCAAACCAAGCTCTACCGGCACGTGCGGCAACTGGAGGCGGCCGGCCTGATCAAGGTGGCCAGCACCCGCGTGGTGTCGGGCATCCTGGAGCAGCGGTACCAGGCCAGCCAGCAGGACCTGATCTTCGGGCGCGGATTCATCCGAGAACACGCGGACGAGTCCATGGGCGTCATGCAGACCCTGCTCGACCGCTTCCGCGACGGCTTCTTCGCGGCGTTCCAGGCGGACCGGCAGTCAGCGGGCCACGAGACGGCCGCAGAGCCCTACCGCAAGCCGGTGCTGCTGTTTTCCGACGTCAAGATCTCCCCGGCCAAGGCGGCTGAGCTCAGGGACAAGCTTGAGGAGATCATGAACGACCTGAACGACGAGAAGACCGAGGACCCGAACGGCATACCGGTGAACCTGCTGATCGGCTGTTTCGTACCTGGCGAGAGCGACCCAGGCACCCAGTGACCTGCCTCACGGCTGGAACTGCGTGTATCCGAATTGAGGCAGCGCGGTCGTGCTGGCGATTTCCTGTCCGGCGGCGTTGAGCCAGGTCAGACGTTCAAGCCGGAGTGAGGTGCCCACGGCGAACGCCGCATACCTTCTGCCGTCCACCATCTGCGGTGTCACGAGCCGGGTGGATCCGTCGGACAGGGTTGCCCTGAGGTGGGCCGTGACCGGGCTTACCTGGAGGGCGTACCCGGTCGCGCCGTTGTCCGCGCCCCGCGGGTAGGACAGCGGCAGCGCCATGATGGTTTCTGGGCCGTCCGGGGTGCTGATGGGGCCGCACGCCCCCATGTCTGGATTGTCAGGCGACTGCACGCTGAACTCGTAGCAGTCTCCCCCGGGTCCGAAAAGAAGCCGTAGCGACCAGTCCTGGCCGAAGGCGAGAACGGCCGAGGCCGTCTCGGCACCCGTGGTGCCCACGTTGTTCCACATGCCGTCGGTCTGTGACATCGGTGCCGTGGCCCTGCTGATCAGCGGCAACTGACTCACAACGGACAAGTCCTGGGCCGCGTCGCCCGCGGACATCCGTAGCTTGGGCCAGCCCGGGCGAGCCCTGACCACGGTGATCTGCGGTTGATGCGTCAGCCGGTAGGCGAACCCGACGACGCGGTAGCGCTGTCCGCAGACAGTCGCGGTGGTTGCCGGCAGGCTTTCCCGGCCGTCCAAGACAAGCCCCTCGACGTCGGCGGGCAGCTGGACGAACGCGAAACCCGCGCCCGGCTCCGCCGGGCCCAGGGCTACGTTGGCGCCGTTCTCCGAGGCCGGGTACACCGGGTCGGCATCGGTTCCGTTGATGGTGATCGCGGGGATGCAGCCGTAGCCGGGGTCGGCGATGTCCTGCACGGCGAGCCGCCAGGCGTGTCCGTCCACGGTGCCGCTCGCGAATACCCCGTCGGGTCCGGCGGTGCCGCTGACGGGAACCGTAACCGGAAGGGCTGGCTCTTGCGGCGCCGGTGTCGGCGGCGGGGCCAGCACCGTTGCCGCGGCGATGATGCCGCCGAGGCCTAGGCAACCGACCGCGGCCACGGCGCGCCGCAGGCGGATGCCCTTTCCCCGCCGGATGATGGCGTCAAGCGGAGCGGGCGGCGGTTCGACCACCCGGGCCAGTTCGGCGGGCTCAGCTACTTCGGTCTGCGACGAATCACCTGACCGTTCGGCTGCCCGGTACATGCGGAAACGGCGGTTGCTCGTATCCACCAGGATGTGGCGCAGGTAGGCGTCCGGGTCGGTCGCCCGGCTGACCCGCCGCCAGGCGGCGTATGCCTTGGCCAGCGTGGCCTGAGCGATGTCCTCGGCGGCCCGGTGGTCCCTGGTCAGGCCAAAGGCCAGCCTGACCAGTCCGGGCCACCGCGATACCGCGAAGGCGCCGAAGTCCTCGCCGCCGCTGCCGATGACGTCAGGGGCGGCGAGCTCGTCGAGAGGATCGGACATCACCGGCTCCACATCTCTTAAGAGCACGGTAAACCAGCCGAACGTTGCACGCGCCAGCCCTTCCCGCGCGACGCTGGCCTGCAGCGACCGGATTCCGTCGCATGGCACGATGAACTACGAGCACTTAGACGATGAGGCGGCGATGAACGACGAGCGTGAGAATCTCAGCTGGCAAGGGTTCGGCGAGGCGTCTCGTGAGCTAGCGAAGGTTATCGCTGCCGATGGCTTCGAACCCGACCTGATCTTGTCGATCGCCCGCGGGGGGCTGTTCCTGGCCGGCTCCCTCGGCTACGCGCTCGCGGTGAAGAACCTGCACGTGATGAACGTCGAGTTCTACGACGGAGTCGGCACCACGCTCGACATGCCGGTCATGTTGCCGCCCGTGCCGAGCGCGGTGGACTTCTCGGCCAAGAAGGTGCTCATCGCCGACGACGTAGCCGACTCAGGCCGAACCATCGAACTCGTCCACACCTTCATCAAGGACCACGTCGAGGACGTCCGCTCGGCCGTGATCTACGAGAAGCCCCAGTCGGTGATCAAGTGCGATTACGTCTGGAAGCGCACCGATCGCTGGATCAACTTCCCGTGGAGTTGCGAGGGACCCGTCGTCGAACGCGTCGGTCAGGTCTTCGACGCCTGACCCGTCAGGCTTTCTGGGCCGAACCCATCCGGGACGCGTCCAGCGCCAGCAGGGCCACGTGCAGCGACGTCCGGGATTCGGCCGAACCCAGGTCGGTGCCGAGGATTCGCTCGATCCGGCGGAGCCGCTCATAGAACGTCGGCCTGGCCAGGTGCGAGTTCTTGGCCGCCTCCGCCTTGTTGCCGCCGGCCGCGAGGTAGGCCGCGAGCACGTCGAGCAGCGACGTGTCCGGCTCGATGGCGAGCAGCGGCCCGAGTTCCCGCTCCACGAACGTCTGCACCCGCGGGTCGTCGCGGAGCAGGTGGAGCAGCCCGCGCAGACGCAGGTCAGCCAGCCGGTAGAACGGGGGGCGGTCCGGGCCGTCCTGGGCACTCCAGCCGTCCGGGCGTTCCGCGGCGACGTCGGCCACCTGGCTGGCCTCAAGAAACGAGCGGCGCACGTCCCTGATGGACCCGACCGCAGCGCCGATACCGATCACCAGCCCGTCCGGGAAAGCGCCGACCCGCTCGCTGATCCGTGCCGCCAGACCAACCAGGACGCGATCCGGGTCGGCTCGCGGGCTAAGTGAGAGCATTGCCCCGGCGCGGGCGTCGTCCAGCGTTCCGACCAGGGATGGAATCCGCTCGGCGCGGCACGCGGCGGCCGTCGCGTCGGCGACGTCGAGTATCCGCGTGTGGGCGGACACGCCCAGTACGCCAGAGCCGGAATGATCGCGCAGCCTGAGCACCATGGCGATGAGCCGCCTGCCGTCTACCGGAACCCCGAGCGCCCGGGACCGCACCGCGGCCTCGGCCGGGTCGGCGTGGGCCTGGCTGATGATGCCGGTGATCAGCGTGCGGTGGGCCTGCCGGTCCAGGCTTTCCTGGTGCCTGGTGAGCAGGCGGCCGAGCGCCAGCGTGGCGGCCGCCCGCTCGATGAGCACGGTGTCGGTGCCGCCCGGCGGGCCGTCGCAGACCAGGATCACGCGGCCCCAGTCCTCGCCCCGCGCGCCAACCGGGGTGAAAAGCCACCCCGCGGCCTCGTCGTAGACCGTCCGCCCGGAAGCACCGGAAGCACCGGAAGCACCGGAAGCACCGGAAGCACCGGAAGCACCGGAAGTGCCGGAAGTGCCAGAGACGCTGAGGGCGCGGCTGCGCCGGGCGAAGCCGGCCAGCAGCCGCGCGGGATCGGCGCTGCCCGGTTCGCAGGCGAGCACCTGGTGCGACAGGTCGGCCAGGATCACCGGTCGGCCGGCCAGGATCGCGGCCTGCCGGACGATCTCGTCGGGCGAGGCGCCCGCCACGGATAGCTCAGTAAATACCTCGTGCAGCCGTTCAGAGGCGCGCAGTTCCTCAAGCTGCGCGTCGATGATCCTGGCGTGCACCGCCTCGGTGATCTCGACGAACGGGACCTCCCGCTCGAAGGCGATCAGCGTCAGCCCGCTGTCGGCTGCGGCGCGGACCAGAGCCGGAGGCAGGGACCCGACGTACCGGCGGCCCAG
>JBKQQQ010000814.1:0-11469 GCA_052144275.1 Streptosporangiaceae bacterium | reverse complement strand
GAGGAGAACCCTGAGCCGTTGCACCCGCTGGCCACCCACAGGCCAGGCAGGTCCGGCACGGGGCCGGCGATGAACCGGCCGTCGGGGCTCATCGTGAACAGGCCCCCGCGGTGCTCGGCGACCGGGGCGGTGCTCGCGGCGGGGACCTCGGCCGTGATCTGGGCCGCTAGCTGCCGCAGCACGCCAAGGTCCAGCGGCACGTCATCGGTGGTGAACGAGGCTGGCTGGTGCCGCGGGTCGACCGGCAGCGGGTCCGGCTCGAACCCGCCGAACATGAGCCCGCCGCGGGCCGGGCGCAGGTAGACGGCGGCATCGGCCACCCGGGTGATCGGGCCGGCCGGGTCGATGAGTGCCGTGGGCGCGGTGATCAGCAGCTGGTGGCGGACCATAGCGACCGGCACCCGCGCCCCGGCCAGGCCGGCGACGTGGCGTACCCAGCCGCCTGCCGCGTCCACGACCACGGGCGCGGCGACCGTCCGGCGGCCGGTCTCGACACCGGCCACCCGGCCGGCCGTTACCGATATCCCGGTGACCGGCTCGTTTTCGGTTACCACGGCCCCGTGCAGCCGGCAGGCCGCCAGGCAGGCCTGGATGAGGCTGGCCGGCTCGTCGATATAGATGTCCTCCGGGCACCACAGGGCGAAGTCGTCGCCGGCGGGCTGGTAGTAGCTGACCCGGCCGGCGAGCTGCGCCCGGGTGGCCTCGCGGACGTCGGCGCCCCAGCGTCGTGACTGTGCCAGTTCCCGGCGCAGGAACTGGCGATGCCGGGCGGTCCGGGCGATCAGGAAACTCCCCGGGTCGGCTACCGGCAGGGGCGTCCCGGCCCAGTCGGCGAAGGTGATCGCCTTGGCGATGCTGCGCCGGGCCAGCCGGGTCCGTAGCTCGTCCGCCTGGACCGACTTGAACAGGCCCGCCGCCCGGCCGGAGGCCTGCGATCCGGCTGTGTGGCGTTCCACCACCGCAACCGACCGGCCAGCCATCGCGCAATGCAGCGCGGTGCTCAGACCCAGCGCACCGGCCCCGATCACCACGACATCGGCGTCCACCAGGCCATTGTGCCGTATCCCGCGTGCCGTGCCGAGACCACCGGCCGGCACGCAAACGCAGCTGGCTCTTACTCCTGTAGGGGGCTACGATCCGGGTTGGGAGAGAAGATGGGCGGCAGGCGACGTCGGCTCGACCCTGTGGGGCCGTTTGGCAATCCGGACGGGTCACGGGCCGACATCGAGGATTTGATCAGCGAGTTCGTCGACTTCGGCGGCGATCCGGCGTATGGCCACCTCGCGACCCGCGCGAACGACTCCATGGTGCGGGTCATCGTGGGGAAGCTCGGGGCCGGCAAGACGGTCTACCTGCGGCGTCTTCAGGATTTCCAGGCCCATCAGGACTCCGTCTACGCCGATATGCCGGAGCAGAGCCTGCCGAAGACCGAAGTTGTGGTGAAGGCGTGCCAGTGGTTCGCGGACCGTGTCCTGGTCGAGAAGTGGATGCAGATCTGGGAGCGCGCGATCATGCGGTCGCTGGCCTCGCACCTGCTGTGCCGTCCCGAGTTGCGTCAGAAGTTGAACGACGAGCAGGCCGCGGAGATGGAGCGGTCGTACGCGCGCCTGCTCGACGACTTCCGGCGGCCCCGGTCGATCTACAGCCAGGTGCGCGACATCATCAATCAGCGGCAGACCGCCCATCAGCTATCTACGTACCTCGACGATCCGCTCTGGGACGACCTCGAGGATCTGCTAGGCGAGGTTGTCGGCCAGTGCAAGCCGATCTACTTCTACCTTGACGCGCTGGACGAGGAGTTCGGCCACGCCCCGATGTACTGGCTGAAGTGCCAGGAGGGGTTGTTCTATCAGGTCATGCGGATGCTCCGCGACCACAGGCTGGGCGGCCGTTTGCATATCGTCGTCTGCATCCGCGACATCGTCATGTCGTCGGTGTACCGGTCAGAACATGCGCCGCGGTACTACAACGAACCGCACATACGCGTCCTGACCTGGGACAGAAGCTCGCTGCTCTATCTGCTTCAGAAAAAACTGCAGCGGCTGCCGCCGTCACTGCTGATGCGACGCGCCACCAGCGGCCCCCCCACGATCGGCGACTGGCTCGGGGTCGACGGCCACTTGCCGGGACCCGACGGCGACGAAACGATCGAGGACTACCTGCTCAGCCACACGAGGCTGATCCCGCGCGACATCATCTCGCTCGGCAATGAGCTGAACGAGGAGGTCCTGCGGCAGAAGCAGGCTGGCCGCGAGGGCCTGCCGCCGGCGGCTCTGGCGGCGGTAGTTCAGCGCTGCGCCAAGCGGTTCGGCGACTCCCAGCTCGCCCAGTGCGCCAACCAGATCTCGTCGGACCTGATGCCGAAGAACGCCGCCCTGCACAACTACTCCGAATTGTTCACCAGCACTCAGGCCTATATCAGCGGCGTGCAGGAGGACGTTCGGTCCTTCGTCCGGATGATCGGCGTCGACCGCTTCTCGCGTGGGGATCTCGCGGCACTGCAGGAAGTGGCGGATCTGCACTTCGAGAAGGCGACGGACCTCGCCTCGGTCCTGTGGCAGAACGGCCTGCTCGGGTATATCGACGAGTCCGGGCGGCGCCGGTTCTATTCCATGGGCGACGTGGAGGAGTTTCATTTCCCGCCGGAGGTGGGCACGTACGTGCTGCATCCGTGCCTGGTGCACACCGTCGGGGGAATCCGGCGTGTGCCGGCGGACTCCGCTGGAGCGCCAGATGCGCGCCGCACCCGCCCGCTCACATCTGGTGAGCGCAACGATCTTCCCGAGGTATCGGCCGCAGCACCGCCCTCAGGCGGCAGCCAAGCGCTCCCCGAACCTGACCCGGCAGAGGTGCGGGCCTCGGTCGGGACCAAGGCTGCTGACTACGCTGTCGGCGACATCCTCGAGGGCCGCTTCGAGATTTTGGACGTACTCGGGCAGGGCGGCTTTTCGAAGGTCTACCGCGTGCGCGATGACGTCGAGGGTGAGGAGCGAGCGCTCAAGCTCTTCGACAGCGCCGCCGGGTATGAGGCGGTGCGCCGCGAGATCGGAGCCCTGCGGAAGATCCGTCATCCCCACGTGGTGGAGGTCTTCTGGGCCGGCAAGACCGACGTCGGCGACTGGTATCTCATCACCGAGTTCATTGACGGGGAGTCACTCGATGAGTTTGTCACCGGAAAGAGGCGCCTTCGCGACCGGGAGGCAGTAGATGTCGCGCTCGATCTGCTAGACGCGCTCGTCGCTTTTCATCCTGATTCGGCGCGCCTCAAGCAGCTGGATGCTAAACGTCGCGACGGCGGCCTGCCGGAAGCCGAGTCGCGCGAGTGGATGGAACTGAAGGACAAAGGGCTGGTCCACCGCGACATCAAACCGCTCAACGTGATGCTCACTCGCACCGGAGCGAAACTGCTTGACTTCAACATCGCCTCCCGGGTCGGCGACCCCGTGCATACGCAGTCAGGCACACCGCCGTATCAGCCACCCGACGCCGGCCTGGATCGCTGGGACGTCTCCACCGACCTGTTCGCCGTCGGCGTACTGCTCTATCGGCTTCTCTGCAACGGCCTCCACCCGTTCCCGAATGCGAGGCCCATAGCCGGCATACCGGTGACCGACCCGAGAACGATTCGCTTTGACCTCAACCCTGGCCTTGCCGAGTTTCTCATCAAGGCATGCGCCCCAGCCAGCGTTGATCGCTTCTGCACGGCTGCTGACATGCGGCTCGCCTTGCGTGACGTCCGCGCTGACCTTTGACCAGCCGTGGGTCAGGCCGTGCCGTCTCAAGCTGCCACTAGGAGCATGCGGCTTGCGAGCGCTGTCGAGGCGGCCAGGCTGTCCAGGAGGAGCCCGCGCGCGACCGGATCATCGCGCACCGCCCACAGCAGCAGGCAGTTGGTCCAGGCCATGTCCCGGGCGCCATTGATACTCCAGTTGGCGATCAAGGTGGCGACGGCACTCAGATGCTGATCGACGGCCAGTTCAGGTGCGGACTCGAAGGACTGCCGGATGGACTGCTCGGCCGCGTCCAGCAGCTGGTCCACCTTCTGGTAGTCCGCGAAATGCGGGCCGGCGTCGGGTGAGGTGGCCAGGGCGGTGCAGGTGCTGACCATCGCCACCGGCAGGTCGTGGTTGATGTGGGCGTTCATGCCCGCCAGCGCGAACTGGACCGGTTCGATCCCCGCCGCGGCGCGCTGTTGCACGAGCGGCCGCCAGGGCAGCGGCACCGCTGCCGGGTCACCTGCGGTGCCGGCCGCCGCGAAGTACAGGTTGGCGAATGCCACGTCCAAGTGGGTCATGAACGCGGGGTCGGCGAAAAAGCCCTGGCCGAGCTGGCTGTTCACCTGCCTGGTCACGTCCAGGTACATGCGGTTGAAGCACGCCAGCCCATCGGCGGCGGGAAGCGCCGCCTCAATCGCCTCCATGCGGGTGATCGCCCCGGCAACCGAGGTCACCGGCGCATCCGGGGCTGGCAGAGCGGCCGACATAGGAGTCACTATACGAGCACCGGACTCATAGCCACCGGGAAGCTGACACCCGGTCATCAAGGCGTACCTGAGGAAGCACACCAGGGGGCGATGGTTCAATATCCGTCAGCTGACCGATGTTTCGGGCTGCAATTTGCAGCACCATTTTCAGTGCAACCAGCACTGGGCAGTTCGGTATCGTGCCCCGGGCCTTGCCCGGGAGCAGCCGCGTAGGGCGACCAGCGCTGTCCCAGATCAACTCGCTCCGGCAAACCGGGGAATCCGATGAACCTGATAGCACTGACACCCGTCCGGCCAGGCTGCGCTTGGGCCGCGTCCAGCGGCCCGGGAAATCGCCGCCGCGGCAATGACTGGCAACCGCATGAGTGAGGACCTGATGACCCGCAGGCAGGTGGCGTCCTTGTTCGGGGTGACCTCAGCGGCGGTGGCGAGCTGGGCCCGGCGCGGGCGGCTGCCCGAGGTTCGCAACGAGGTCGGGAGGCCCCGGTACCGGCGCGCAGATGTGGAGGCGCTGTTCCGGAGCGGTATGAGGCAGAGGGTGCAATGACCCGCAACCGTGCCGGATCACCCCGGAGCCGGGGGCGTGGGCTGCTGGCGGGGCATTGCATACGGTGCGGTGCGGTCGGCACGCACTACCTGACCTGCCCGAGCCTGCGGCTGCCGTCCGGTTACCGTCTCAGCGAAGACCCCGGACCTGAGTGCCGCTGCGGCCTGCCCGCGGGCAGCTGCAGGGCGTGCACAGCATTGAACCGTTGATGACTATCTGTCGTTATATGATTACAGATCGTGTCATACTCGGCGAGCCGGAGCGCTGGGGTGCAGCTGGACCGAGAGAGGAACGCGATGCTTGACACCTGGACCTGAAGGCCCCGCCTGGCTGTGTAACTCACCCCGGCCGCCGGGGGTAACCGGCGGCCGGGTGGGGCCGGGGTCTCAGCCCGTCCGGCTATCCGCGCGGTCTCTTATCAGGCGTCCCGCTTGCGGAACAGGATGCCGCCCACGACCAGCAGGACCGCGGTGTAGACGGCGAACACGGCGAACTGGTCCCATGGGGAGAACAGGTGCGAGTTCTGCGGCCCCGAATTCCATACCGTGGCCGAGATGGCCCGGGCCGCCGAGCTCGGCAGCCACCGCACCAGGTCGTTGTGCCACGGCAGCAGGTTCACCAGGACCGGGAGCACGAACAGCAGGCCGATCATCGCGGTGATGGTGCCCGCGGTGTTCCTGATGATCGCCGCGGCGGCGAACGCGAACAGGCCGCACAGGGTGATGTACAGCGCGCTGCCGACCAGGGCGCGCAGCACGTCGTGCCCGGCCAGGGTGGCGCTCTGGTGCGTGCTGGCCAGCAGCGACTGGCCGAGGAAGAACGCGATGAACGCCGCCGCCAGCGAGACCGCCAGGGCGACGGCGGCGAAGGCCACCGCCTTGGCGACGTAGATGACGATCCGCCGGGGCATCGCGATCAGCGAGGTCCGGATCATCCCGGTGGAGTACTCGGCGGTGAGCACCAGAGCGCCGGGCACCACGATGACGAGCTGGCCGAGGATCAACAGCGCGGCGATGCTGAGCTGGGTGGCGTCGAGGGGGGTCCGGTCGGCCGGCGGGGTGTTCGACCAGCCGGACGCGGAGAGCGCGCTGATCGCCGCGCCGATCCCGACGCTGACCGCGAGCAGCACGAGCAGCGTCCAGTAAGTCGAGCGGACCGAACGGATCTTGGTGAACTCCGAGCGCAGGGTCCCGCCGAACCCCGCCCGGCCGGACGGCGCGGGCAGGACCGGCGCCTGCCGGGTGGTGGTGGCCATGTTCAGCTCCTCCCGTCGTCGCCGGGCCGCCCGTGCGCGGCGAGTTGCTGGGGCGGCTCCCGCGGCTCCCGCGGCTGCCCCGGACCCGCGGGCTGGCCCTGGGCCCCTTCGGCCCCGGCCCGGTACTCCACGCTGTCCGCGGTGAGCTCCATGAAGGCCGCCTCGAGCGAGGCCAGGACCACGGTCAGCTCGTGCAGCCGCACGCCGTGCTCGAACGCGAGGTCACCGACCTGGGCGGCGACCAGCCCGGATACGATCAGCGTCCCGTTGTCGCCGCTGACCGCGCTGCCGCCCGCCTCGGCCACCACCTTGGCCAGCTGGTCAGCCTCCGGGGTGGCCACCCGGACGGTCTGGCCGGAGCTGCGGGCGATGAACTCCTCCATGGTGCAGTCGGCGAGCAGCTGGCCGCGGCCGATCACGATCAGGCGGTCGGCGGTGTTCTGCATCTCCGACATCAGGTGGCTGGACACGAACACCGTCCGCCCCTCGGCCGCCAGCGCCTTCATCAGGTTGCGGATCCACAGGATCCCCTCCGGATCCAGCCCGTTGACCGGCTCGTCGAACATGAGCACCTTCGGGTCGCCGAGCAGGGTGCCGGCGATGCCGAGCCGCTGTGACATGCCCAGGGAGAACCCCTTGGCGCGCTTGCGCGCCACCTCGGTCAGGCCGACCAGCTCGAGCACCTCGCCGACCCGCTTCCCGGGCAGGTTGTTCGTCTGGGCCAGGCAGAGCAGGTGGTTATAGGCCGAACGGCCGCCGTGCACCGCCCTGGCGTCGAGCAGTGCGCCCACCTCGCGCATGGGGTAGGCCAGGCTCGCGTAGTGCTTTCCGTCGATGGTGACCGTGCCGGCGTTGGGGTAGTCCAGGCCCAGGATCAGCCTCATGGTCGTGGTCTTGCCCGCTCCGTTCGGGCCGAGAAAGCCCGTCACCTTGCCCGGCATCACGTCGAACGACAGGCCGCTGACGGCGGTCACCTCGCCGTACCGTTTGGTGAGTCCCCGTACCTCGATCATCGGATGACTCCTCTCCGGCGGCACGCATCCACGGAGATTGATCTTCCATGTCGGCGATCACTCCACAATCGCAGGCTCGACGGACCCCGCTGACCGCACCAGGGCCAGATGGCTGCTGAGGGAAGGACCTTGTTCCTGATGGTGATAACCCGCTGTATCATCCAGGCGCTGTCCGTGCTCACTACATCCCGCGGAGCATGTGGTTCGAGCCCGGTCGCGTCCGCGGTTGGCTTATGGCCAGCCGACGCCGGCGGCCGGCGCTTGGGCGGTCAGCAACTGGCCGGTTCGTGCGTTGTCGGTCATGTGCCCGGCACCGCGCCATTGGGTGGCCACCATGAACAGGGTTGTCCTGTTCGTGCCGCCGAGTGCGCAGGAGAAGCAGCCGCGGTCCAGCTGGATCCTCTGCAGCACGCCTCCTCCCTCGCGGACCCGCACGCACTGCCTGTTGGGCACGTCGGCGTACCAGACGGCTCCTTCGGCGTCGAGGCAGATGCCGTCGGGCACGCCGTCGCCTAGGTCGGCCCACACCCGTGGCTCGGACAGGCTGCCATCGGCGGCGATCTGGAACGCCGTCAGCTTCTGGCCGTAGGACTCGGCGACGATCAGCGTGGCGTTGTCGGGCGTGATGGCCATGCCGTTCGGGAACGCGATCCCGTCAGCCACCTGCCGGGCCGACCCGTCCGGTTTGAGCAGGGCGATGGTTCCGGGCGCGAACTTGCCGCCGGGGAAGTCGAAGCCCTGGTTATTGAGGTAGACGTTCCCCCGCCCGTCGACAACGATCTCGTTCCAGGGATGCCCTCGCTCAGCCAGGCCGCTCAGGTCGGCGTGGGTGACCAGCGCCCCTTCCGGCTCCTGGCGCAGCAGCCGCCCGTCGCGCGCCGCGACGACCAGCAGCCGACCATCGGGGAGCCAGTCCATGCACATGGGAAAGGCCGGAAAATCAACTCGGGCCATCACCTCCGGCCAGCCCTCGCGATCAACGGCCACGACCTCTTGCGCGCCCCAGTCGGCCAGCCACAGGCGGTCCTGGTGCCAGCGCAGCGACTCACCGAAGGAAAAGCCATCGAGTAGAGGCTGGACCCCAGACACGACGAACTCCTTCCGCAGCCGTACCGCCCCCGAGGCCACAGCGCTCGCGATCACGGCCTGAGGCCGAGCGCCGCCCCGCCCGGGCAATTGGGGGGAGAGCGCCCGGGCGGGGCGGGATCATCGGGCCAGATCCGCTGGATGTTTCCCCTGGTAACTTGTCATCCTCGGAGCCGTTCCCGGCCGGTTCACCAGCGCCCCCGTTGTTTCACTGAACCTCCCGGTTGAAACAAAGGCCGGTGAACCGCCTGGACACTCCGCTGCCTGCCGGTGGGCGGCTGAGTGGGACCGCCCTCGCACGCGGTGCCATGGGCCCGTTTGAGCAAGCCACCTGGCCCGATCCGTATACGAGCACCATATGAAGCAGATGGCTTGCCGTCGAGGTCCAAAATGGGCCTGTTTGGCCATACCAAGCTGGTGGTAGACCCGCTAGATGGACCTGTTCCTCGACCCGGAAGCCACCAAGCCGCTGACCGGACAGCTGTACGAACAGCTCCGCCACGCCATCACTACGGGCCGCCTGCTGCCCGGTGATCAGCTCGTCCCCAGCCGCCAGCTGGCAGGCGAGCTCGGCGTGTCCAGGCACACGGTGACCACCGCGTACGGCCGCCTGGTGGCCGAGGGCTACGCGGAGGGACACGGCGGCGGCGGCAGCGTGGTGGCAACCGCGTCCCCGCCACCGCGCAAGGGGGCAGACCCGGTAGCCGCCCTTCGCCCCAGCCCCCGATTCGCAGATTGGTCTCCGTACTTCCGCCCGCCCCCGTACGGCTGCCGATTCGATCTGCGGGCGGGCCTCCCGGACCCCGCGCTGTTCCCGGCTGATCTGTGGCGCCGCCGGGTCGCCGCCGCGGTCGCCGCCGAACATCGGGAGTACGGCGACCCGGCCGGGAGGATCAGGCTGCGGCGGGCCATCGCCGCCTGGGTGGCCCGGTCGCGATCGGTGGCGGCTGCGGAAGACACCGTCGTGATCACGTGCGGCGCCCAGCATGCCATCGACCTGGTCGCCCGGGTCTTGCTCGAGCCCGGCGACTGCGTCGCGGTCGAAGACCCCGGGTACGTGCCGGTGGTGCGCCTGTTCGGCGCACTCGGCGCGAGGGTCGTTGGCGTGCCCGTCGATGACCAGGGCCTGGTCGTGGATCTGCTGCCGCCCTCGGCGCGCATCGTCTACGTCACCCCCTCGCATCAATATCCGCTCGGCATGACCATGTCGATGCCACGGCGCAGGGCACTACTTCGCTGGGCGGAGCGCCACGACGCGGCGGTCATCGAAGATGACTACGACACCGAATTCCGCTACGTCGACCGGCCGCTAGAGCCTCTCCAGGCACTCGATGCGAACGGCCGGGTGGTCTACGTGGGTTCATTCTCCAAGACGTTCTCCCCGTCGGTCCGCCTCGGCTTCACCGTGGTGCCCCCGCCGCTGTTCGAGCCGATCGCCGCGCTGAGGCAGCTCATCGACTGGCATCCGCCGACCGCGATGCAGACCGCCCTGGCCAGCTTCATCAACGATGGCCTCCTCGACAAGCACATCCGGCGCAACAGGCGCATCTACGCCGAGCGCCACCACATCCTCATCGAGGCGCTGTCCGGGCCACTGGCCGGCCACCTGACGGCCCGCGCCGCCAACGTGGGACTGCACGTCGCCGCCATGCTGCGGGAAGGGCTCCGCGAGGGCGAGGTGCTAAAGGCCGCGGCCAGGCACGGCATCGTCACATCTGGCCTGCGCGACTGCTTCCAGAGCATCCCAGCACAATCGGGTCTCCTGATCGGATTCGGCGCGGTCAGCACCACCGGCCTGTCCACAGCACTGCGCACCCTGGACCGCATTCTCGCCAGCGCCACAACGGGCTGAGGCCGTCGTCACCGGAACTCCAGCCCATCGAACGTGCCGGATGCGCGCCACTTGTCGATGTAGGCGAAGTAGGCGCTGGGGCCGTAGGGGTAACCGCCTGGTTGGCGGGCGATCCGGCAGCCTGCGCCACCGGGCCTCAGCTAGAGTCGATCATCGATTCGACCAGGGTTCCCCGCTCAACTTCAGTGGCGTATTGCTTGCCGAGCAGGCCGAACTGGAGCATGGCCAGGGCGACGCGCTGGATGTGCGTCTCCTTCACCGGGCCGATTGGATAGCCGGACAGCACCATGGCCGCTGTCACCTGGGGCGGCAGCTGGTCGTACCGCGCCACGGCGGCCCGGACGGCGGCAGCGTCGCTGTTGGCGATCGTCTGTCCCTCTTCGATTGCCCGCACGAACGCGGCCGCCGTCTTGGGGTACTTCTGCGCCCAGGCCCGGGTGGCGACGTACCCGTCGATGGGGAAGTCAAAGGTGGCGCCCTGGTCGAGGTCCACCAGCACCTGCTCGCCGTACTTCTCTCCCGCGACGGTGATGTAGGGCTCGGCGAGGAACGCCGCATCCCAGGCGCCGTCCTGGAGCTGCCCGGGCATCGGCGGGAAGCCCTCCTGGCTCGTGACGAAATCCACCTTCTTCGACGAGATTCCGTTTTCGGCCAGCAGCGCGCTGACCAGCAGGGTGCCGATGCTGTTGATTCCGTTCACTCCGATCTTCCTGCCCGCCAGCCCGGCGATGGTCGTGATGGGCGAGCCCGCGGTGGTGACCAGCGCACGTGTGCCGGGTCCCAGGATGGAGGCCTCGGCCAGGATGCGGAACCTGGCCCCCGCCGCCTGCGCCGAGATGTAGGCGACGTAGCTTCCGGCGGTAATGTCGACCTGGCCCTTGAGTTGGTCGGGGATGATCGCCTGGCTGCTGGGTATCTTCTCGATCGTCACGTGCAGCCCCTGCTGGGCGAACAGCCCGTCGTCCTGCGCGATGTACAGGCCGACCAAGTCGACTGCCGGTATGGCGGCGACCGTGATGTCAGGTTCCTCGAGCGCGGACGGTGCCGGAGTCGACGCCGCGATGCCGCACCCGGCAGCCAGGACCATGATCGCTGCCGCAATGAGCGGTGCCGTACAGAAGGCGCGGGTGTTCATCTTCGTCCCCCATCCATTACGGGCCGGATAGGCCGTACGCGAACACCCCGTCAGCGGTCCCCGCACACAACCGCCTGGGATGAGTGATTGGCCGTCAT
>JBKQQQ010000813.1:0-9606 GCA_052144275.1 Streptosporangiaceae bacterium | reverse complement strand
GCGGCGCCGTGCGGGGCCAGGCAGCTGATCGGAGACGTCTGGGAGTGGACGAGTTCGGACTTCCTGCCCTACCCGGGGTTTGAGGCGTGGCCATACCGGGAGTACTCGGAGGTGTTCTTCGGTCCGGAGTACAAGGTCCTGCGCGGCGGCTCGTTCGCGGTCAGCCCGGTGGCCTGCCGCAGCACGTTCCGCAACTGGGACTACCCGATCAGGCGGCAGATCTTCTCCGGCTTCCGCACCGCTCGCTCAGCCACCCTCTCCCCCGGGGGGACCGCCCTCAGGACCCCCAGGCAAACCGCCTGATGTGCCGGCACCTGGCCTACCTCGGGACGCCCGCCTCGCTGCGGACGCTGCTCATCGACCCGCCACACGGGCTGTACCGGCAAGCCTGGGCGCCGCGCCGGCAGCGGTACGGGACGGTGAACGCGGATGGGTTCGGGGTCGGCTGGTACGCGCCGGACGACCCGGCCCCGGCCAGGTACCGCCGCGCGGTTCCGATCTGGGGGGACGAGTCCTTCGCCGACATCGCCCGGGTGACCAGGGCGGGCGCCGTGCTCGCGGCGGTGCGCTCCGCGACGGAAGGCACCGACCTGGGCACCGCCGCGGTTGCGCCGTACACCGACGGCCGCTGGCTGTTCAGCCACAACGGCAAGGTCGAGGGGTGGCCGGATTCGGTCGCCGGGCTGGCCGCCACCCTGCCCGCCAGCGCGCTGCTCGGCCTGGAGGCCCGGGTCGATTCGGCGCTGCTGTGGGCGCTGGTGCGGCACCGGCTCGAGCTCGGCGCGACCGCGGAGCAGGCCCTGGCGGAAACCGTCCTGGCGCTCCGCGCGGCGGGCGTGACCGGCCGGTTCAACTTCCTGCTCACCGACGGCCAGTTGATCGCGGCCACCGCCGCGGGCGACACCTTGTGGTACCGGTCCGGGCCCGCGGGCGCGTTCGTGGCGGTCGCCTCGGAGCCCGGTGACGACGAGCACGGCTGGACCGAAGTCCCCGACAGCTTCGTGGTCGCCGCCACGCGCGAGCAGGTCAGCGTGGCTGAGATCGCCGCGCTTGACGGTCATGCCATCCAGCACCAGGACGTCCAGCACCAGGTCATGCAGCACCAGGTCATGCAGCATCAGGTCATGCAGCACCAAGACCCCGAAGACGGAAGGATCGCGATCCGATGACATCCCTCGACCGCCGGCTGCCGCCTGGTTTCCTCGCCGAGGCCCTGCGCGCGGACGCGCTGAGCGGGCTGACCGCGGAACCGAAGTCGCTGCCGCCTAAGTGGTTCTACGACGCGCAGGGCAGCGCGCTGTTCGACAAGATCACTGAGTTGCCCGAGTACTACCCGACCCGGGCCGAACGAGAGATCCTGCACGCCACCGCAACCGGTATCGCCGGGCAGACCCGGGCACGGACCCTGGTCGAGCTCGGTTCCGGGTCTTCGGACAAGACCAGGCTGCTGCTCGACGCGCTGCGAGCCGCGGGCACGCTGCACTGTTACGTGCCGGTCGACGTCAGCGAGCCGGCCCTGGCCGCCGCGGGGAAGACGCTGTCCGCGGAGTACCCTGGCCTGGACGTGCGGGCTGTGGTGTCCGATTTCGAGGAGCGTCTCGGGTTCCCGGCCGACGGCGACGCGCCAGCACCCCGGCTGGTCGCCTTCCTCGGCAGCACGATCGGGAACCTGGAGCCCGATCAGCGGGCCGCTTTCCTGGCCCGGGTGCGGGGCCAGCTCCGGCCGGATGACTTCTTCCTGCTCGGCACCGACCTGGTCAAGGACGAGGCCACGCTGATCGCCGCGTATGACGACGCGTCGGGGGTTACCGCCGACTTCAACAAGAACGTGCTCGCGGTGCTGAATACCGAGCTCGGCGCCGATTTCGACCTGGACGCCTTCGAGCACGCCGCGGTGTGGGACGCCAGCGCCGAGTGGATCGAGATGCGGCTACGGTCGCTGGCCGCGCAGACGGTACACCTGCCGGCTATCGGGCTCACCGTCGACTTCGCCGACGGCGAGGAGATGCGCACCGAGGTGTCGGCCAAGTTCCGCCGGGCGGGCGTACAGGCTGAACTGGCCGCCGCGGGATTCGCGATGCAGTCGTGGTGGACCGATGCCGAGGCTCAGTTCGGCCTGTCACTGTCGGTCCCCGCCTAGGCTCGCAGGACACGGCGGCCCTGGCTAGGCACGCTCCCCCGCAGATCTCATCGCGGACCCGTGAAGCTGCGTACTGTGTGGTGTGGTGCCGACCGCACCAGCGGGGGTTGTCGAGGAGGCCGGCATGGGCGAGTCAGCCATCGCAGTGCGCGGACTGCGCAAGAGCTTCGGCCCGAAGGAGGCGGTGGCCGGGATCGATCTGGAGATCGCGGCGGGTTCCTTCGCCGGGCTGGTAGGGCCGAACGGGGCGGGGAAGACCACGTCCCTGTCGATGATGACCGGCCTGCTGCGGCCGGACGGCGGCCAGGTCCTGATCAACGGGCTGGATGTGTGGGCCGACCCGCCCGCCGCCAAGGCGGTCATCGGGGTGGTGCCGGCTGAGGCCCGGCTGTTCGAGCGGCTGAGCGGTGAGGAGCTGCTGGAATACGCCGGGCGGCTGCGCGGCCTGCCGCTCGGCGAGGCGCGCTCCCGGGCCGCGCAGTTGCTGGGCGTGCTGGACCTCACCGCGGACGCCAAGCGCCTGGTCGCCGACTACTCCACCGGCATGCGCAAGAAGGCCACCCTCGGCTGTGCCCTGATCCACAACCCCCCGGTGCTGTTCCTGGACGAGCCGCTCGAAGGCGTCGATCCGGTCTCCGCCGACGTGATCCGCCGGCTGCTGACCCGCTTCGTCGGCTCCGGCTCGACCGTGCTGTTCTCCAGCCACGTCATGGAACTGGTCGAGCAGGTCTGCGACCACGTCTCCATCATCGACAAGGGCCGGATCGTGGCCACCGGGACCACCGAACAGGTCCGGGGCGGCAAGACGCTGCAGCAGGCATTCATCGACCTGGTCGGTTCGAGGGCGGACGGCGGGGAGGGACTGTCGTGGCTCGGCTCCTCGTCCAACTGAAGCTGCGCTTGCTGCGCAACGCGCTGCGCTCGTCCACGCAAGCCAAGGTCTCCTTCATTGTCAGCACGATGTTCGCCGTTCTGGTCGCGGTCGGCACCTTCGCCGGCCTGGCGGCGCTGCGCGGCCACAGCGCGTCGGTGGATCTGACCACGGTCGTCTTCACCTTGTTCGCGTTCGGCTGGCTGATCCTGCCGCTTCTCGCCTTCGGTCTCGACGGCACCTTGGACCCCGCCACGCTGGCCCTCTATCCGCTGCGCACCCGTCCGCTGGCGGTGGGCTTGCTCGCCGCCTCGGCCACCGGTGCCTGGCCGGCGGCCAACGTGGTCGGCCTGCTCGGGGTGACCGTGGGGCTGGCCCACGGCGGGTTCGGCCTGTTCGTCGCGCTGCTCGCTGTCCTGCTGGAGGTGCTGTTCTGCATCACGCTGGCCCGGTTCGTGACCGCCGCCCTGGCCGGGCTGCTGCGCTCACGGCGCGGCAAGGACTTCGCCGCGTTCCTGATCATCCCGATATTCGCCCTCTACGAGGTTTTCACCCAGGTGGTGCCCAAGCTGACCGCCGAGGGCAAGCTGACCCCGGCGAGCTTCGCCGGGGTCGACGTGTGGATGCGCTGGATTCCGCCGGGCCTGGCCGCGCACGCGATCCAGGACGCCTCGAACGGGCACCCCGGCACCGCGTTGCTGCGGCTGGCATTGCTCGCCGCCGTCGTCGTCGTGCTCGGCCGGTTGTGGATCGGATCCCTCGGCCGTGGCCTGGTGACGGTCGATACCAGCACGCAGTCCTCGGCGGTCCGCGGTGCGGCGCTGCCGTTCGGCCGGTACGGCCTGCGCGGCACGGTGGCCGCCCGGTTCTGGATCTATCAGCGCCGCGACCCCAACTCGATCATCTTCTGGTGCATCACCGGGGTCGTCATGATCGCCGTGTCCGTCAGCACCATCCTGACCCCGAAGTATCTCGGCGGATTGCTCGGCAGCGCAGCCCTCGGGGCCGCGCTCATCGCCGTCCTCCACTCCAATTCGATCGGGATGAGCGGACCGAGCTTTGGTTTCGAGGCGATGGCGCTGACCGGACGCCGCGCCCTGCGCGCCTATTTCTCCGGCCAGAACATCGCCCTGGGCATGATCGCGGTGCCGCTGCTCACGCTGATCTCCTTCGGCCTTGCGGCCGTGGCCAAGCATCCGGTGGACGGATTCCTCGGCATGGCGGTGGATCTCGCCGGGATCGGTGCGGGCCTCGCCCTGGGCAGCGTCTTCGCCGTCACCACGCCCTACCCGGTGGAAAAGCGGGTCGGCAGTCCTACTCCCAGGCCGGTCGACGGATACATGGGCTACAGGCTCGCGGGCACCTTCGGCAGCCTCTTCGGCACGGTGGTGGCGGTCATCCCGGTCGTGCTCGGCGTGGAGTTCACTCGCTCGGATCCGGCGATGGTCCGGATGCCGGTGCTCGTGCTGTGCGCCGCCGGGTACGGTATCGCGCTGGCCTGGGTCGGCGTGCGGATCGCCGGCCGCGTGGCCGAGCCGAGGCTGCCGGACCTTTACCAGATCGCCGTCCGCAGCAAGCTCTAGGCTGGACAGCACACGAAGAGGTGATCTGGACATGGGCTCGTACGAATCCACGATCGACACACTGGCCGGGGAACTATCGCGGATCGAGGCGGTCTTCCGCGGTCTGACGGACCGGGAGTGGGCCACACCCACGCAACTGGTCCCTGTTGACCCGGACCTGCCCCACTGGACGGTGTTCGAGCTGGCCGGGCACTTCGACATCTCGATCGGCCTGACCCGGATGCTGATCGACGGGCGCGGCGACCTGCAGCCGGCCCGAGATAGGACCAGCTTCTTCATCAATCCGCGTTCAGAAACAGGTCCTGTCGTCTACGAGTACGCCTACACCATCGTCCAGGGCAAGACGCCCGCGGACATGCTCGATGTCCTGGCCGGGACGTTCGCCAAGACGATCGAGGAGAGCCGGGCGGTACCCGCCAGCACGGTCGGGCCGGGTTACTTCGCGCCCATGCAGGTGGACGAGTTCGTTGCGAGCCGGATCGTCGAGGCAGTGGTGCACGGCTTGGATCTGACCCTCGCGCTGGGCCGGGACCCGATCGCCTCATCCGAAGGGCTTGCGCAGACCGCGTCGATCCTCGACGACTTGCTGGCGCGGCGCACCCTAGGCCGGCGCCCTGCCGATCTGGCCGATGACCTCGCCTGGGTGCTGGCCGCCTCGGGCCGCGCTGAGCACGCCGACACGAGGCTGCCGCTGATCGGGTAACGAGCCACCCCGCTGCGCCTTGTTCCTGGCTGCGGTATAGCCGAGCAAAGCCGCGAGCCCGAGCGCGCTGCGGGGAGCGTAGGGGACGCGCCACATCCCGCCGTGGGCGGCCGCGTGCGCCTCGTCTTGCCAGGGATGTGCCTGCTGTGGGCCGCCGCCAGTATGCAGGTCATGGACGAGCAATGCCGCCATGAGCGTCTTGGTGGCAGCGGGTTCGAAGACCTCGAGGCCGAACCGGGGCGCGCCTGCGTACGCCGCCGCCAGCACCCGGTTTTTGGTGACCGACCGGGTGCGGGTCGGCGGGGCGACGTTCATGGACACGGTCGCGCCGCCGTCCCGCGCTAGTGTGGCCCGCCAGCGCTGCAAGCGCTTGGCCAGGACGTAGTTCGGCCCCTGCTGAGGAACCAGGCCATCGCAGATGCCGGGATCGGCACCCGGCGGGTAGGCGGGGCGGAGCAGTCGCCCGCTGGACAGCACCCGCAGCGACCCGCCGCCGAGCTTCGCCGCCCAGGACCGGCCCGCATAGGCACGGACCGACTGGGCGACCGCATCGGCCGGGGCGGCGAACACGTCGGTGGGCGTGGCGAGGAACGCCAGCGCGACGTCACGGCGTTCGGCCTGCAGGCGAAGGGTCAGTGCGTCGACGGCGCTGGCGACGCGGACATTGGCCGCGCCGTCCGCGTAGACGGCCTGGCCCAGTGCTGAGGTGCTCCGGCGGCCGCCCTCCGAGGCGGGAAAGGCAACTCCTGCGGCCGCGCCGCCACTCATCTCGCTCATGCGATCGTCACCAGACCATCATGGCGCGAGAATTATGATCCGGGCGATGTCGAAGATGGCCCGGCCGCTCCGACCTGGTGGTGAGGGCGCTCCGACGGGGCGCACGGAATACCGAGGGAGACACCGGTGAAGTACTTGATGCTGATCTACGGAAACCAGGAGAAGTGGGCCTCGATCCCGGCCGAGGAGTGGCCGGCGGCCATCGCGAAGCAGGACGCGTTCAACCGCAAGTACCAGGCCACCGGCGAGCTCATCGGCGCCTACGGGCTGGCCGACGCGGTCCAGGCCAAGCTGGTGCGCCGGGAGAACAGCCAGCCGGCCGTGACCGACGGCCCGTACCTGGAGACCAAGGAGTACATCGCCAGCTTCTACCTGCTCGACTGCGAAAGCGAGGAGCGCGCGCTGCAGATCGCCGCCGACATGCCCTGGGCGGACGTCGAGCCGGTCGAGTTCTGGCCGATCATGCACGAGGCCAAGCCGGACCTATGAGCGCGGGACTTTGAGCACGAGCCAAGGCGACGTCGAGGACTTGCTGCGCGAACTGGCGCCGCAGGTCCTCGCCGCGCTGGTGCGCCGGTACGGGCAGTTCCACCTGTGCGAGGACGCCAGCCAGGAAGCCCTGCTCGCCGCCGCGCTGCAGTGGCCGGCCGGCGGGCGGCCGGAAAACCCGCGCGGCTGGCTGATCACGGTCGCCTCGCGGCGGCTGATGGACCAGGTTCGCAGCGAGCAATCGCGGCGGACCCGCGAGGAACTGATCGCGGTAGCTACCCCGCAGTCCGAACTGCTCGGTCCCCCGGCCGACGCCGAACCCACCGACAGCGACGACTCGCTGGCCTTGCTGTTCGGCTGCTGCCATCCGGAGCTGTCCTCGCCCAGCCAGATCGCGCTGACCCTGCGCGCCGTCGGTGGCCTGTCCACCGTGCAGATCGCCGCGGCGTTCGGGGTCCCCGAGGCGACGATGGCGCAGCGCATCAGCCGAGCCAAGCAGACCATCTCCGGCACCGGGTTCGACTTCAGCCTGCCGGCCGGCGCGGAGCGGACCGAACGGCTGCGGGCCGTGCTGCACGTGCTCTACCTCATCTTCAACGAGGGTTACACGGCCACCGCCGGGGACGCCCTGACCGTGCCGACGCTGTCGCAGGAGGCGATCCGGCTCACCCGCTGGCTGCACCGGCTGCTGCCAGACGACGGCGAGGTGACCGGCTTGCTGGCGCTGATGCTGCTGACCGACGCGCGGCGGCCGGCCCGCACGCGGCCCGACGGGTCCCTGGTGCCGCTGGCCGAACAGGACCGGCAGGAGTGGGACCACACGCAGATCGCCGAGGGAATCGCGCTCATCAGCGCCGCCCTGTCCCGCGGTGAGGTCGGCCCGTACCAGCTGCAGGCGGCCATCGCCGCCGTCCACGACGAGGCCAAGGCCATGGCCGACACCGACTGGCCGCAGATCCTCGGACTTTACGACCTGCTGGAACGTGCCGCACCGAACCCGTTTACCGCGCTCAACCGCGCGGTGGCCGTGGCCATGGTGCACGGGCCGGACGCGGGGCTGGAAGTCCTCGCGACGCTGGCGACGGACAAGCGGATGGCCCGGCATCACCGGCTGCTCGCCGCCCGGGCGCACATGCGCGAACTGGCCGGCGACACCGACGTGGCGGCGGCCGACTACCTCGACGCGGCCCGCCGCGCGACCAGCCTGCCCGAACGCCGCTACCTGGCCCTTCAGGCCGGGCGGCTGACCCGCTAGCGGTGGAGCTCACCGCCACTGAGGTCACGGCGGTCACCGAGGGCCCATCGCCAGGCGATGACGTCACCGCTCCCATCAGCATCAGCTGATGGGAGCTGGACGAAGACGGCCAGCATACGGAGGTGTCAGACCTTCGGGCCCGGGTAGGGCTTCGACCCGTCGGCAATGCGTCGGCACCGGGAGAGACGGCCGCCAAAGCCCTGTCGGCACAACGAGAAGTCACCGTGGGCGCGGGAGTCCGCTGACGCTGATCTTCTCATCAAGCACGTAACGACCGCCGAGGACCGCTCCCGCCAAGGCCATCAGCGCTGGTTACCGTGGCGCGCGACTTTAACCACCGGCCGGTGCTGGCATGATCGTAAGCATGACGGTCGTGAGGATCAATGCGATTACCGTGCCCGCCGACAGCGGCGACGAGCTAGCCCGCAGGTTCGCCGCCCGGGCCGGCGCGGTGGACAACCAGGACGGCTTCGAGGGCTTCGAGCTGCTCAAGCCGACGGACGGGCGGACCACCTGGCTGGTGGTGACCAGATGGCGGGACGAGGCGGCGTTCCAGGCGTGGATGAACTCCCCCGCGTTCGGGCACGGGCACCGGTCGGCCGCCGAGCGGGCCGGCGGCGAGGCGCCTCCCCCGGTCGGTGTCGGCAGCGAGCTATGGTCCTACGAGGTCGCCGGCGGATCGTCCCGCTGAGGGCTAGCCTGCGCTGGCCCCGAACCGCCGCAGCAGCGCGCTCTTGATCCCCGGCCGTGATCCGAACACCAGCAGGAACAGCGCCTCGCGGGCGAGCCGCTGCGAGTGCTGGTCCACGGTGACCGACCGGCTTCCGTCCCGCACCGCCAGGGCCGCCGCGGCCCGGACGGCCAGCTCCGAGGCCGCCGCGCGGGCCTCGGCCATCGCGGTCGCGTCGGCGGTGATCGTCTCGTCCAGCCGCTCCCGGCAGGCGGCCAGCTCGTCGTCGAGCGGCCCGGGACCGAGCAGCCGAGCGCACCGGCTGACCAGGCCTAGGGCGAGCGACCCGTTGATGCGCATCCGGTCGGGACGCAGGCTCTCGGCCGGATCGAACGGCACCTGACCGGCGAAGCGCTCCGCCGGGACTCCGACGCCGTCGAAGCCGAGCCGGACGGTGACGCTCGCGTTGACGGCGGCAAGCCGCTGGCGGGTCACGGTGAGCCCGGGCCGGCCGGCCGCGTCCAGGATCAGCGTCACGATGCTGTCCTGCGGCCCGCGGGCCTGGACCAGCAGCAGGTCAATCAGACCCCAGCCGGTCACCCACGGCGCCTCGCCGTCCACCTGCCACCCGCCGCCGGAGGGCCGGGCGCGCAGCAGCGGCGGTCCGGGGATGATGCCGGCGAGGGCGATGCCGCCGCGCACCTGACCCCGGCACGCCGGGTCGAGCCACTGGTCCCGCAGCGCCGCGGGCGTGCCTTCTGCCGCCAGGGTCATGGCCAGTCCGCGGTGCTGCAGCCAGACGAACGTGGTGGCCAGGCAACCGCTGGCTAGTTCCTCGGTCACCGCGCAGGTGGCCCTCAGGTCCAGGCCAAGCCCGCCCGCCTCGACCGGGACGGACGCCCCGTACAGGCCTTCCGCCGCGAGTGCGTCGAGGTGGGCGACAGGGAGCACGTCCAGGCCGTCGACCCGCATCGCCTCGGAAAACAGCAGATCATCGGCGAGCCGACGGGCAACCGCGAGAACGTCCCGCGATGTCGTGGTCATACGGTCCAGGCCGCCGCGAGCTTGTCCATCACCGCGTTCAGGCTCGCGTTGATGACCTGCCGGGCCGGGTCGGC
>JBKQQQ010000812.1:0-3646 GCA_052144275.1 Streptosporangiaceae bacterium | reverse complement strand
TGCCTGGCGTGCCGGACCCAGGCTTGGGCGCCGATCTGGACCGCGTCCCACGGGCTACCCAGGGGCGGGGTGTAGGACAGGTCGAGGTCGCTGACGGCGTCGACGGTCATGTTGTGGAAGATCGCGGCGGCGGCGATGTCGATGCGCTTGGCGATCTCGGCGTGGCGGTGCCCGAACAGCTGCACGCCCAGGAGCCGCCCGGTGGCGCGGTCGCCGGTGAACCGCATGTGGATGCGGTGGCTGCCGGGGTAATAGGCCTTGTGGTCATCGGCCTCGGCGGCCACGGTGACCGGGTCGAAGCCGGCCGCTATGGCTTCGTGGTCCCGCAGCCCGGTGCGTGCGGCGGCCTGGTCGAAGATCTTCACCACCTGGGTGCCCAGGCTGCCCGCGAACTCCCGGGTCCCGCCGAGGGCGTTCTCCCCGGCGATCCGGCCCTGCTTGTGTGCGGTGGTGCCGAGCGGCAGGTAGGTCTCGCCGAGCAGTCGGTGGTGGGTGATCACGCAGTCCCCGGCTGCGTACACGTCCGGGAGGTTGGTCCGCATGCCCCGGTCCACCGTGATAGCGCCCCTGGCGCCGAGGCCGGCCCCGGCCGCGGCGGCCAGGCTGACCTCGGGCCGGACACCGACGACGACCAGGACCATGTCGGCCTGCCGGGTCACAGCCGTGCCGTCGGCCGCGGTGGCCTCGACCCGCAGCCGGGCTGCCTGACCGGCCGGGTTGCGGGTGATCGCCCGGACGGCGGTGCCGGTCAGGACCTGGACGCCGCAGGCGGCCAGCTCGGCGTGGACCAGCGCGCCGAGGTCGGGGTCGACGGTGGGCAGGACCTCGGGCAACTGCTCCATCTGGGTGACCTGCAGGCCGCGGACGGTGAGGGCGTCGGCCATCTCCAGGCCGATGTAGCCCGCGCCGACGATGACCGCGCTGGCCGGGGCGGCCTGGGTGAGGGTGCGCATGACGGCGAAGGTGTCGCCCATCGAGTGCAGCAGGTGCACCCCGTCATCAGGGCCGAGGGCACCGGGGCCGGCCAGGCCGCTGATCGGGGGCCGGACCGGGACCGCGCCGGTGCCGACGATGAGCTTGTCGTAACCGAGCAGTTCCTCGGTGCCGTCGGCGGAGGTGACCAGAAGCTTGCGGGCGGCGACGTCGATCCGGCGGGCGGTGGTATCCAGCCGCAGCGACATCCCGGTCGCTTCCAGGTCGGCGATGCTGCGGTGGGCCAGGTTGCGCCAGTGGGGCACCTCGCCGGAGACGTAGTAGGGGATGCCGCAGATGGAGAAGTTGGGGTAGGCGTCCGCGACGACCACGCTGACCTCGGCGGCGGAGTCGAGTTCGCGGGCCCGCAGCGCGGCGCTGATCCCCGCGTCGCTGCCGCCGATCGCTATGAGGTGCATGGGATCTCCCGTTCGGCTGGCCGGTTACTGCGGCCGGCGATAGTCAGCAGCCCGGCCCGCCGATGGGTGGCTTCCATCGGCAGTTCCCGGGTAGTCCGGGCCGGGTCGGGCCGGGTCGGCCTGGGGCTCTGCGCCTGGCCAGTCCCGGTGGTGGGGGACGATGATGTCAGCTGCCTCCGCGGGCGTGAGGTGGGGATACAGCGCCCGGATCACCGCCACGGCCAGTGCCCCGCCGATAATCTGGGCGGCGATGTAGGCCGGCGCGGAGGCGGGTGCGATGCCGGCGAAGGTGTCGGAGAACATCCGGCCGATGGTGATCGCTGGGTTGGCGAAGCTGGTCGAGGAGGTGAAGAAGTACGCCGCGCCGATGTATGCCCCGACCGCGGCCGGGGCGGACCGGGACCGCCCGGACCGGGCCAGCGCGAAGATCACCATTATGAGCCCCAGGGTCGCGATGACCTCGGACAGGAAGTGCGCAGGCGTCGCCCGGTGCTTGGTCGAGATGCTGACCGCAGGCAGGGCGAACATCAGGTTCGCCAGCAACGCGCCGCCGATGCAGCCGGTCACCTGCGCGGGCAGGTAAGCCGCGGCGTCGCGCCAGGACAGCCCGCCGAAGGCCGCATCAACGAAGGACACCACCGGGTTGAAATGGCCGCCGGACACCGGACCGAACATCAAGATGATCGCGAACAGCCCGGCCGCCGTCGCCGCCGCGTTCTCCAGCAGCTCCAGGCCGGTCTCACCCGGCGACAGGCGCTGGGCCGCGATGCCCGAGCCGATCACCAGCGCGGCCAGGAACGCGCTGCCGAGGAACTCCGCGGCCAGCCGACGCCACAACATGACAGGAGCGCTGCTCACGGCACCCATCTTGACGGATCTGGTTAGCTCAGTCAAGATTGAGTCAATGAAAGCTGAGCTAATGCCGGGGGTAGCGGCGAGGGCCGCGGTGCACGCGGCGCTGGCCGACCCGGCCCGGCTGCACATCATCGACACCCTTGGTGCCGGCGACACGTCCCCGTCGGAACTGGCGGCCATGCTCGCGATGCCGTCGAACCTGCTCGCGCACCACCTGCATGTGCTGGAGCAGGCCGGGCTCCTCTCCCGGCGCCGTTCCGACGGCGACCGCCGCCGCACCTACCTCCAGCTCGTCCCAGGCGCGCTGGAGTCGCTGACCGGCCCCGCGGTGCGCACGGCCGGGCGGGTGCTGTTCGTGTGCACCGCCAACTCCGCCCGCTCCCACCTGGCCGCGGCGCTGTGGCGCCGCGCCAGCACCGTCCCGGCCGCCTCGGCCGGCACCCAGCCCGCCGCGCGGGTCGACCCGGGCGCCATCGCCGCCGCCAGGCGCCACCGCCTGCCGATGCGCCGCCTGCGGCCCCGGCACATCAGCGACGTCCGGCAAGACGGCGACCTTATCATCACCGTGTGCGACCTGGCCCGCGAGGAACTGGGCCGCCAGGCCGCTGTGCACTGGTCCGTCCCCGACCCGGTCCCGGCCGGCGATCCCGCCAGCTTCGACGCGGCGCTCGCCGAGCTCAGTCACCGCGTCGAGCGCCTCGCACCGCGCCTGACCGCGACCTGCTGACCTCCTGGCCCATCCGTATATTGACAGGGTTCGCCGCGGCTGCGCGGCGGGGCGCCGCGATCCGGTCTAATGCACGCTCGCGATCAGCAGCAAGACGGCCGAGCCGGCTAGCAGCACCGGGCAGACCTTGAACCAGACCACCGCAGTCCGGGCGCCGGTGACAGCGGTCAGCGTTGCCAGGGCGGCCAGGAGCACGGCAGCGGCCCGGTAGGCCCACGCCCGGGCAGCCATGTCCGTCCCGCCGGCCGCGGTCACGGCGATCACCAATGCGGCGATTCCCCACATGGTGAACGCCTCGGCCAGCCACTCCTGCAAGATGATGCGCCGGTTGTCCGAGCTGACCGGCTCGAACCCGGCCAGGACCTGGCGGGTCGGGACCGCGTGCGCCACGCCCCACACGGCGACGACAGCCCCGGCAATGTAGGCAAGGATCGCATCCACGCCTCGATGATTCACGGCGATCACTCCGCGGGTCAGGGCCGTAGGTCACTTACCCGGCGGCGGGGTGCAGCCGGTCAGGGCGCCGATGGCGGCCAGGGCCTGGCTGCGGGCCCGGCGCTTCAGGCGGCGCGGCGGCGGACCAGCCAGACGGTCGCGGCGATGAGCAGCACGGACAGGGCGAGCAGCCAGCCGGCCTCGACGAACTGCATGGGCCAGAACCGGCTGACCGGGA
>JBKQQQ010000811.1:0-14525 GCA_052144275.1 Streptosporangiaceae bacterium | reverse complement strand
GATCATCCCGCCACACCGTCACCGTCACACGTTACGCCGGTACTGCCCGCCGACCTCGAAGAACGCCTCGCTGATCTGGCCGAGCGAGCAGTGCCTGACCGCCTCCATCAGGGCCTCGAAGACGTTCCCGCCGCCGGCCGCCGCCTCCTTGAGGCGCCGCAGGGCGGCCGGGGCGATCCTCGCGATGGGCCAGCAGCAGATCCCGCGCGGCGCGGAATCATGATCAGGCGGTAACCTGCTCCCGGCCGTGCAGTGCCGCCATGTCGGCGGCGGCCAGGCCGGAATACCAGCCCTCCTCGTCAGACACCCGAGCCGCGCGGCCGTAGACGAGGCCGTCACCGAACATCTCGTCGACGGCATCGTCAACGGCCTGGTGGCGCACCTTGAGCACCGGCAGCAGGTCCTGACCTGATGGGGTGGCCACCGCCTCCTGCTCCGCGTGGACGGTCGCTTGCGACAGCCGCTCCCCGATGCGGAGCGCGTAGGCCACCAGGAACGACTGACGGAACGCCCGGGTCCGTGACCGTCCGCAGGCATCCCGTTTCGCGCCCTCCCGCAGCATCGCGGTGTTAGCCTGCACCAGCAGCGAGGTGAACAGCAGCTCCACGGCGTCTAGGTCGGACGGGAAACCGATCACCGCGGATATGCCGAGCGCCTTCTGCCAGACCGAACGGCAGCGGTTGGCTTGCGCGACGGCGTGCAGGAGCGTCGCCTTCGGCGATTCGTACGGGTTATCCACCGGCAGCCGCCGCCCAACCGGCTTGTCCCTGTTCCCGGAGTGAGCGGCAAGCAGCGCGTGATCGATGCTGTGCTTGGCCATCAGCTCCTGCGCGCGGGCCGACAGCGCCTCCGCCTCCTCGGGAAACTCCGTGGATTCCGCCTTCGCCAGCAACGCGCGGATCTTGCCGAGGATCCGTGTATCCGCATCGCCGATCGCTGACGATGCGGCGGCACGCGCCGTCCCCGGCAGCGGGCACAACTGTTCCAGCACCGGTAGATGCTGCAGCAGGTGCAACAGCTCAATCGCGACCTGCACCGTTGCCAGCGCTTCCGCTGTCCGCGCACCCAGGAACCCGGCGTCGCTTCCCCACCAGACTTCGGCCCCGAGAGCCGAGACCTGCGCGGCCCAGCGATCGCCCACCGTCGCGGCAGCGTAGCCGCGCATCTCGTCGGCGATCACGTCAGCAGCCATCGACGCGTGCGTGTCGCCCAGTTCCCGGCCGACGTGCCTGACCAGCTCCGTCGGCTGCCAGCCGTGCCGCCACCCCGCCGTGATGGACAGACGCAAGAAGCCGGCGATCTCCCGGCTAACGCCCTGCGTCCAGCCCGGTCCCTGCTCCGCAGCCAGCAACCCCAGGTATTCCCCCAGACCACGCTGGTCACCCCGGCAGACCGCGTCCACCGCCGCGCACACCGCCGCCACGACGAGCTCTTGCTGCGACGGAACCCTGCCCCGGCCCGGCGACCACCCGAGACTCGCCGCCCGCTCCTCGCGGCGGCGCTGGCGGTCCTTGTCCCTCTTCTGCCGGCTACCGCGACGACGTCTGGATCTATGTGCAGGCTGGCATCGGGTACGGCGACATCGGCGACCACGCCGGAGCCCTGGAATGGCTGACCACCAGGCCGGAGCCGGCGTTGCACACCGGTGACCCGGAATCGGCCCTTGAGCATTTCCGCCCGTCGCGCGTCCTGCCTGTCCGCGCTCGGGCGCCCGTCCGGCGAAATCCAGGAGCGAGCGGCCCAGGGCGAACAGGGGGGAAACAGGTGAGCGATAAGAGGTCAGCGCTGGACACCCTGTCCGCGGCCGAGAAAGCCACCGTGCTGGATGAATTGCTCGCTGCCCGGCCGGACCTGCGCGAGCTGGCTGAAGCCTGCGCCGCCCAGGTCATGACGGACGCCGACCGGGCGGCCGTCGCCGGCGATGTCGAGGACGCCCTGCAGGGCCTCGGCATCGAGGAGCTGAACACCCGGGCCGGCTACCGGCCGGGCCGGGGTTACGTCCATCTGGCCGAGGCCGCGGATGAGATCCTGGACGAGGCCCTGCAACCCTTCCTGGACGACCTTCACCGCCGGGCCGGCCTCGGCACGCGATCCGCAGCCGTAGAACTTGCCGCGGGCATCCTGCTCGGCCTGTACAACTGCCGCCACGGCAACTCCGAGACGCTGCTTGAGTACTGTCCGGACTACGCGGCCGAGCGCGCAACAGGCGTGGTGAGCGACTGCGCAAGGCTCGGCATCGAGCTACCCGCCGCCGGACTCCTCGACCTCATGCCCAAGTGGAGCGCCCTGCTGCACTGAACCCGCGATCCACCCGCGCCGCCTTGGGCGCGCGAGTGGGAGGCGCCCGGCTCCGAGTTCCTGCCCTGGCACGCCTGGCGCGGGTGACTGGTCGGGCGCGGTGGCCGTGCAGAAGGCGTTCACCGCCTGGTATGCCACGCGGCACGGCGACGTTCCTGACCAGGACGCGGTCGAGGCGCTGGCCGAGGAGTGGCTGGGCGTCATGCTGCCAGGCACCGAGCACGCGGTCTCGCCCCGGCGGTCGGCGGCCTTCTGCGATCAGATCACCAGCTGGCGGGACAATGAGGACGCGGCCGGAGCCCTGTCCCTGCTGCCGGAGTGGATCCGCTGGAACGGCGAGCAGGCGGGCGTGCCGCCGGGCCTGATCAGCGATGCCGTCGCGATCGCCGAGCGCCGCCCCGAGGACGCGGACAAACCCTGAGCCGTCCGAACATGGTCCGGGAACCTCTGCCGCGGCGCAGCCGGGTCAGCGGTCAGGCCCCGGGTGAAGTTGCTGACGAAGTTCTTATAGCCGCGGCCGGCCGGGCCGGGCCGGAACACGAACCCGCTGCCCGCGCGGCGGGCCAGCTCCCACGCGCGGCCGCCGTAATCCGGGGTGACCGGCACCAGCCTCGCGGCCGGCCCGCCGACATGCACCACGACCTGGCGGCCGTGCCGGATGACGTCATCGCCGCGCAGCGCCACCAGCTCGCCGGGCCGCAGCCCGGCCCCGATGCCGAACACGACCAGCGCCAGCGCCGAGGAGCGCCTGGCCGCACCGCGCTGGGCCGCCGCCAGGGCGGCTAGCTCCGCCCGCTCGGCTGGTGAGTACGGCGCCGGCGCTCTCGAGCCCGGGAACGGCGTCGGCCGCTGCCCGGGCGGCCCGCAGGCCGCCACGGCGAGCCGGTACAACGCCGACCGGTACGTTCCCCCGGGTTGAGCAGGCCCGGCCGGGGAGGCCGGTCACGCAGAACGCCTCGATCACGTCATAGTCCAGCAGGAACTCCCAGCCGGCCGGGACCCCGCGGGCCTCAGCGAACCGGGACAGCCCCCGCAGCGCGGGGGCGGTCACGCTGCCGGCCGGCAGCACGCCCAAGCCCGCCGCGTCTTCCCCGCGAGCCCCGGCCATGCTTGAAATATAGTTACTTCAATCATGCAAGCGGGGGATGCCGCCGGCGCGGCGGATAAGGAATCCTGTCACCATGGACGACCCGGCCCGCCGGCACCAGCAGATCCAAGCCGAACTCAGCCAGATCCAAGCCGAACTCAGCCAGATCGGCCTGGTCCTGCCCGGCTCGCTCACCGACCGCACCACCCGCTGCCAGCGCGCCGGATGCCACTGCCACGCCGACCCCCCGCAACTGCACGGCCCCTACCCGACCTGGACCCGCAAGATCAGCGGCCGGACCATCACCAGGACCCTCACCCCCGAAGACGCCGAACGGCTCCGCCCCTACTTCGACGCCCACCGCCACCTGCGCCAGCTCATCACCGAACTCGAAGCCATCTCCATCCAGCTCGCCGGCCAGCCCGGGCCACTACACCCCCAGCCACGCACCCAGCCGGGAGATCAGCCCGCTTAGCGCGGGATCAGCACACCGGAAACCTGCTAGAACCACAGGTCAGCGAGTTCTGTCGGTGACCCACGACCCATTACCCCATACCGCTATGCCGCATACAGGTCAACGGGGTCTTGGGCTCCCGCCGCATGGCGGAAACGCCGCTCGCGTCCTGCAACATCGGCCTGCCGAGCGTGCACCTCTGTCGGCAGAGCTTGCGATTATGAGGTGCGGGTCGGGGCTGGGCTCGACCGCAGTGAGGTCGTGGATCATGGAGTGGGCAACGTCGGCTTGATGGCCAAGATGCCAGCCGATGACGCTGGAGTTCTCGTGCGGTCGCCTTCAGCACGCTGGGGGCGACCAGGCGATCCTCATCGTCACGCTCGCCACTTGCGTGGTGTTCCTCGCGGTCGTCCGGCACTGGCGGCCGGTCGTCTTCATCGCCTTGCCCGTTCTCGTCGCCCTTTCCCGCATGTAACGGGGTGAGCATCACCCGACCGATATCCTCGACAGCCTCCTGTTTCCCGCGCTCTTCGGCCGTAACCTGCGATAGGAATCGCCGATGCTGCGGGCGGAGGCATGAACACATGGCCGCGGATGCAGTGCTGCTATTCCCGGGCCAGTACAGGACGCCTCCCGAAGGAGGCAGGCGAGTGGTCAGGAGGTGGCCGCGGCGGGGTGGTGAAGGTGGCGGTACGGGTGGCGAAGCGCTTAGGCCATGGGCGGCAGCCCGGTAGCGGCGCCTGCCACGGAGCCGTAACCAGTAGGCGTCCTGTCCAGCGCCTGCCGAATCGGAGCGCCTAGAATTGTGGCGACTCCAGAGCAGTCGTGAGCTGATCATCGTGTTCTGAGCCGCAGGGCGTTACGTGGCCGCCCGCGCGGGAAGGTGGCCTCGTATGACTGATAAGGCCACGAGCGATCTGTGGTGGAAGAACGCCGTCATCTACTGCGCCGACGTGGCGACCTGGCTGGATTCCGACGGCGACGGGATAGGCGACCTCGCGGGCCTGACCCGGCGGCTCGACTACCTGTGGGGGCTCGGCGTCAACACGCTGTGGCTGATGCCGTTCTACCCGTCCCCGCTGGGGGACGACGGCTATGACATCACCGACTATTACACTGTCGACTCCCGCTTCGGCTCGCTCGGCGACTTCGTCGAGATGATCCGCACGGCGGACAACCTGGGCATCCGGGTGCTGATCGACCTGGTGATGAGTCACACAAGCAACCAGCATCCCTGGTTCCAGCGGTCCCGCCGCGACCGCGGCTCCCGGTACCGGGACTACTACCGGTGGAGCGACACGAAGCAGAATGAACCCAGCGAGGTGGCGTTTCCCGGTGAGCAGACGAGCACGTGGACCTACGACGACGTGGCCGGGCAGTGGTACATGCACCGGTACTACGACTTCATGCCCGACCTGAACATCACCGACCCGGACGTCCTGGACGAGATGCACAAGGTCCTCGGCTTCTGGCTGGAACTTGGCATCTCCGGCTTCCGGGTGGACTCGCTGCCGTTCATGATCGAGACGATCGGCACCAGCGCCAAGGACCAGCCGATCACCTACCTGCGCTCGCTGGTCGAGTTTCTCGAGCGGCGCCGCGGCGATGCCATCTTCCTGGGCGAGGCCAACGTCAGCCCGCAGGAGCAGCAGCGCTACTTCGCCGTGGACGACGGCGACGGCGTGCAGATGCTGTTCGACTTCCGCACCTGCGCCGCCCAGTGGCTCGCGCACGCCCGCGGCAGCACCGGACCGCTGATCGACGCCCTGAACAGCCGCCCCCGCCATCCCGAGCAGGCTCAGTTCGCCAACTTCTGCCGGCACCATGACGAGCTGAACCTGGGCCTGCTCAGTGACAGCGAGCGCGAGGAGGTCTTCGCCGCGTTCGCGCCCGAGCCGGAGCACCGGGTCTACGGGCGGGGCATCCGCCGGCGCCTGGCCCCGATGCTCGGCCACGACCAGCAGCGGATCCGGCTCGCCCTTGCCCTGACCATGGCGCTGCCGGGCACGCCGGTCCTGCTGTACGGAGACGAGATCGGCATGGGCGAAGACCTGTCACTGCCCGGACGGCTCGCGGTGCGCAATCCGATGCAGTGGTCGCCCGGGCATGCCGGCGGCTTCTCCGCCGGCGACAAGCTGTACCGGCCGGTCCACGCGGATGGACCCTCCGGCTACCGCGCGGTCAACGTGGCCGACCAGCGCCATGAGCCAGGTTCGCTGTACTCCTGGGTGGCCCAGGCCATCCGGGTGCGCCGCGAGAGCCCGGAACTCGGCTGGGGCGAGTGGCGCATACTCGACGTCGGTGACCCGCGCGTGCTGGCCATCGAGACCCGCTGGCGCGATGACCAGATGATCACCCTGCACAACCTGTCCGCCGAGCCCGCCAAGGTTCACCTGCCCGATGACCCGGACAAGCCGACCGAGGGAGAAAGGATGCGGCAGGTGCTCGGCGACGCCGACCCGCCGTACAGCCCAGGCCAGGAGATCACACTCGGCCGGTACGGCTTCCGCTGGCTGCGCCGGACCGGTTGAAAGCGACTAGGCCTGCGGGGGCACGACCAACGGCGAGCCTGGACACCACCTGGCGTTCCGCCGGGGGCGCCAATGCCCCGGCAGACGCACGGCGGAAGACGTAGCCCCGCGATCTGCGGACGCGATTCACATCTTCCTCATCGCCACATACCGCCGCATGTCCGGCAGCGCCTTGACCGTCAGCACCCCGAAGCCAGGCTCTGGTGCGCAGACGAGCCCGTCCGCACCCCCATGCCAGAGACGGAGCAAGGCCGTTGCCAAGAAGGACGTCAACTGGGCAGCGTCAGGCCTGGTCGGCTCGGATTCGTGCAGCAAGCAGGACCATGCCGTCAGCGGCGCCGGAGTCGGCGATCTCGGCCCAGCTGCTAGAGCAGGGCGGGGAGGGGGCGGTCGGCCTCGCCGGGCTGATCATCGTCATCTGCGGCCTCGTCCTGGTCGCCGAGGGCGCCCGCAGGAAGTTCATGAAGTACCTGCGGACAGCGCAGATGAGCGCCAGGATGCGCCGGGTGGTCGAACTGTTCGGCATGACCGGGACGATCGCGCGGGGACTGGTCTTCGCCCTGGCCGGCGTGCTGGTGATCGACGCGGCGATCACCCACAAGGCGTCCGAATCCGGCGGCATCGACAAGGCGCTGCTCACGCTGCGAAACCAGCCGTTCGGCGAGTTCCTGATGATGCTCGCCGCCCTCGGCCTCGCGGTCTTCGGTGTGTACGGGCTGCGCGAGGCCCGCTGGCGGAAGGTCTGAGCACACGGGAACGCGTGCGGAATAACGGACTGGCTCGGGAAGGGAACCTAACGTGGCTGATGTTGCCACCCCGCTGCCAGGAATGTAACGCGCGGCCATCTCTGCCCCGGCCACAGCCGGCAGCGCCGACGGGACCAGGCTGCGCTGCAGCGCCTCCACCGCGACACGATCGGCGTTGGCCGCCCTGGACTGCACCGCCGCCGCGGCCCGGTCCGCAGCCAGCTGCAGCAGCTCGACGTCATGGCCGGTGAACTTGCGGGGCGGCAGCGAGCCGACATGCATGACGCCCGTCACTCCGCCGCCAGCCATGCTCTGGCCCGCTGTCAAGGCCCGCACCGTGACCGGCCCCCGCCGATGGCAGGCCGCTGATGCCGACGTGAACCGGGTCGATAACGGCGGCTGCGGCCGGGCTTGCGTCCAGTCGCACCTGCGCCGCTCTGGATGGCGAGCTGCCGCAGCCGGCGGCCGCCAGCGCCAGCGCGGCGAAAACCGCCCCGAAGGCGCGGCGCTGCAGCCTCCGCGTGACCTTAACCCAGCGGGCAGTGCGAGCAGATCGCTGTCCAGTACGAGCAGATACCGCGCATGGCCCACATATTCTTCAAGCGCTCGTGATGGCCTACCCCGCCGTCGAATCCCCGGATGACCCGCAGGCCGGCATCCAGGACCGAGGCAGATACAAGATCATTTCCCCGAACGGGGCGGGCGCGCGCCCTCGTTGATGGGTCCCTTTTTCTTGGGTGCTCGCGTTAGACGCCCTGATGCGCGGGTAGCGCACCGGACTCAGCCGATAAAGGGGCAGCCATGATGGAGCCGGTGCTGACATAAGGCCATGGCCCCGAACGGCCGTGGTGGCTGTGGTCGCTATGGCCTGCGGTCTCGGGCTTAATCGGAGAGGCCGGGCCGAGCTCCCGCCGGGGCGATCTGGGGTTGGTTAGCATCGAGCCTGATCACTCGCCTGGAGGAGGTTCCATGTCCAAGCGGAATCAAGCGGGTCGGCGGGGGGCTGGTGCGCCCGGACCTGAGCGGCCGGGGTGGCTGTTCCTGGTGGCGGGCGGGCTGATCTATGCGGGAGCGCTGCTCGGGATGTGGATCGTGCTGGCCGGGCAGCCGGACGTGCAGGATCTGGTGGCGGGGTCGGCGTCGGCGGTGCTTGCCGTGGGCATCGGGTATCTCCTCAGCCAGCGGGGGAAGATGGTGCCGAGCGTCCGGGTCGCCGACCTGCGCACGCTCGCGGCCCTGCCGTGGCAGCTGGTGGCCGAGACCGGGCAGGTCTTCGCGCTGGCTGCCCGCAAGGCGTCCGGCCGTCCGGCCGCGCCGGGCGTGCTACGCACCGTGCCGGTGGACGTCGGGACGGACGTGCGCGGATGGCCGGCCGCGCGACGGGAGGCGGTGCTGACCGCGCTGCTGTCCGCGGCGCCGAACACGGTTGTGGTGGATATCGACATGGAAGCCGGCACGGCGCTGGTGCACCGGCTGGCCGGTGCTGCGGAGCCCGATGAGCGCCGGGCGCTGCCGGGATGAGCTGGTTCCTCGCGGCGGCGCTGGTGCTCCAGGTGGCGCTGATTCCCTGCGCGTGGGTGTGCTGGCGTTTCGACTCCGAGCACCGGGTAGTAGCCCTGGGGCTGGCCGGCACGGTCCAGGCGCTGGCCGTGCTGTGTCTGGCCGCCGGGTATGGCGAGCCGGGGCTGGCGTCGCTGGCTGTGGTGCTGGCCGCGTTGTCCAGCGGAGGGTCGGTGGCCTTCGCGCGATTCCTGGAACGGTGGCTGTGACGGAACGGTGGCTGTGACGGGAGGGGCGCGATGACGGCGACCGGGGTCATCTCGGTGGTCCTGCTGGTGGCGGGGCTGGTGATCGTGGTCGGCTCGTGCGCCGGGATGGCGGTGCTGGACGACCCGCTGGACCGGCTGCACCTGACCACCCCGGCCGCGATGCTCGGCTCGACCGGGATCTGCGCTTCGGTGGTGGTGCGCGACGGCCTGTCGGCGTCGGGGCTGGCCGCCATCGGCGTAGCGGTGATCCTGATCGGTGCCAGTCCGCTGGCCGGCCACGCCGTGGCCCGCGCCATCGCGATCCGGCGCGGTGCCACCTGGTCGGCTCCCGCGGATGGGTCCGCGGGCTCTCCCGGGGAGGAGCAGTGAGCGAGGCGGTGATCGCGGTCGCGCTGGTCTGGGTGGCCGCGTCGGGCACGGCCGTGGTCCTGACCAGGGATCCGCTGTGCCAGGCCTTCGTGGCCGGGTTCTTCGGGCTGGGGCTGGCCTTCCTCTACCTGTCGCTGCAGGCCGGGGACGTGGCGCTGTCGCAGATCGTGGTGGGCGCCATCGCGTTGCCGCTGATCGTGCTCCTCAGCCTGGCCAAGGTGGGGAAGGACCGGGGGTGAGCCGCCGCGCGCGCCTGGTGTTCTTCGCGGCGGCCGCGGCCGCGCTGGCCGTGACCCTGGGCGCCGGCCTGGCCGGCTTGCCGTCGTTCGGCAGCCAGATCACCTCCTACGCCCGGATGCTCAACGAACTGGCGCCGCGGCAACGGCACGTCACCGACGTGGTGTCGGCGATCAGCTTCGACTACCGCGGCATCGACACCCTGTTTGAGGAGTTCATCCTGCTCAGCGCGGTGACCGGGATCTCGGTGCTGCTGCGGCCGCTGAGCGACGAGACCCGCCAGCTTCCCGAGGACAAGGTGCCGGACCGGACGATCCCGCCCCCGAGCCCGGCGGTGTGGCTGCTGGCGGTATTCCTCAGCTCGCTGCTCGTGCTGACCGGCCTCGAGACGGTCACGCACGGCCAGCTCACGCCGGGCGGCGGGTTCCAGGGCGGGGTAATCCTGGCCAGCGCGCTCTACGTCGTCTACCTGGGCACCAGCTACGTGACGGTCGAGCGGTTCGAGCCGGCCCCGCTGCTGGAGGCCTCCGACGGGGTAGGCGCCTCCGGGTACGTGTTCATCGGGCTGCTCGGTCTGCTGGCCGGCGCCGGCTTCCTCAGCAACGTCGTCGGCCTGGGCGTCACCGGGAACGTGATCTCGGGCGGCACTATCCCGCTGCTGAACCTGGTCGTCGGCGTGGAGGTGGCAGGCGGTTTCGCGATCCTGGCGTCGGAGTTCCTGGACCAGACGGCGGTCATCCGGCCGAGGCGGCGATGAGCGTCCTGGCCTACGGCGTCGTCGCCTGGCTCTTCCTCGTCGGCATCTACGGCGTCGTGACCAGCCGCAACCTCATTCACCTGGTGGTCTGCCTGTCGGTTGCGCAGTCCGCCACCGATATCTTGCTGCTGGAGATCGGGTACCGCACCGGCGGTCACGCCCCGGTGTTCGTCAGCCTGCCCGCCCATCCGGGACCGGCCGTCGATGCGGTCATGCAGGCGCTGGCGCTCACCGACGTGGTGGTGGGAGCCGCAGTCACCGCCCTGCTGCTCGCGCTGGCCGTGCAGGTGCACAAGCGAGCCGGGACGCTGGATCCCGACGCGCTCCGGGCGACCAGGGACTGACCGGCGTGGACCTCGTCGTGTCGACCTCGGCCGTGGTTCCCGCGTCGGTCGTGGTTCCGCTGGCCGGTGCGGCTCTGATGGCCGGGTTCAGCTGGCTGCTGCCCCGGTGGGCCAGGGACCTGATTGCCATCGCGGTCGCGCTCGCCACCACCACCTTGACCCTGATCCTGATAGCCGCCAGCGCGGGCCACCCGATGATCTACTGGTTCTCCGGCTGGCGTCCCTCTGGGGGCATGGTCATCGGGATCGACTACGCGGTCTGCCCGCTCGGAGCGGGCATGGCGTCCCTGGCGGGGGTGCTGGCCAGCGCCGCCCTGGTCTACTGCTGGCGGTACTTCGACAGCGCCCGCGGCCGCCACCACGCCCTGGTCCTGATCTTCCTGGCCGCCAGCGTCGACTTCTGCCTGACCGGGGACCTGTTCAACCTGTTCGTCGCGTTCGAACTGGTCGCCGTGACCGCCTTCGCGCTCACCGGCTACAACGCCGGGCACCCCGCGCCGCTGCAGGGAGCGATCAACTTCGCGGTCACCAACAGCCTCGGGGGCATGTCCGTCCTGATGGGCGTGGGGTTCCTGTACGCGCGCACCGGCTCGCTGAACCTGGCCCAGATCGGCCAGGCCCTGGCCGGACGGCACGCCGACGGGCTGATCGTGGTGGCGTTCGCGCTGCTGACCGGCGGTTTCCTGGTCAAGGCCGCGGTCGTCCCTTTCCACTTCTGGCTGCCTGACGCCTACGGCTCGGCGCCGATCCCGGTATGCGTGCTGTTCGCCGGGGTGATGAGCGAACTCGGGCTGTTCGCCGTGATCCGGGTGTGGGACACCGTCTTCTCCGGCCTGGCCGGCGGGTCCGGGCCGCGGATGCGGGCGGTGCTGCTCGGGTTCGGGATCCTCACCGCGGTGGTCGGGGCGGTCATGGCACTGGCCCAGATCCAACTCAAACGGATGCTGGCCTTTGTCACCATGAGCCACCTGGGTATCTACCTGATCGGGGTCGGCCTGCTTACCCCGCTGGGCCTAGCCGGCGCGTCGCTGCTGGTGATCGGCGACGGCCTGGCCAAGTCCGCGCTGTTCCTCGGCGTCGGCGTCGTGCAGCATCAGCGGGCCAGCGTCAGCGAGATCAAGCTGCGCGGCAGCGGCCGCGGGCTGGCGGTCACCGGCGTCACGATCGTGCTGGGCGCGCTGGTGCTGGCCGGCCTGCCCCCGTATGTGTCCTCGGCCGGGCACGCGCTGCTGGTGGACGCGGCGGACCAGGCTGGCCTGCCGTGGGTGGAAATCGTGATCGCGCTGTCCGTCATCTTGTCCAGCGGAGCCGTGCTGCGGGCCGCGGGACGGATCTGGCTGGGCTGGGGGGATAGCGAGAGCTCGCGACCGGACACTGGTACCGCGGACGACCCCGGGGAAGAGGCCGAGGATCGATCCGATACTGCTGATGCAGATGGGAAGCTTGGGGCGAATGGGCTGACTGGGGTGGATAGGGATCAGGACGGACGGGAGCGTTCAGGGCGGCTGAGGCGCGTGCCGCTGACCATGGTGCTGCCGCCGCTGGCGCTGCTCGCGATCGGGCTCGGGCTCGGGCTGACGTCCGGCATAGAGGAACATGCCGCGGCGGCCTTCTCGGACCGGGCGGCCTATGCGGCGGCGGTGCTAGGTACCCACGGCGGGTCTATTCCCACTGGGGGCAGGGTCGTCGTCCCGGCATCCCCGGCGGCGTCCGCGGGCGGTGTGCTCACTGACCTGGGCCAGGTGCTGGCCGCGCTCTGCGTGGCAGGCATCGCCCTGGACCGGCGGGCCGTAGCGCTCCGCCGGGCGCTGGCCGCCGGCACCGGATGGCTGCGCCGCCTGCACAGCGGCCTAGTCGGTGATCAGGTCACCTGGCTGGCGGCCGGCCTGGCGCTGCTCGCCGCCCTCAGCGAGGCGGCGCTGCACTGACCGGGTACCCATAGGTACGGGGTTAACCGTAGCGGGGGCGGGCGCCACGTCTCGTTCGGGAGACAGGACGGCGAGAGGCGGTGCGGTGCGGTCTGCTGTCACCGTCTTGGAACCACGAAGGTTCAGAACGAAGGGCTATTGAGGTAGCCCGCGACTGCCGACCCGACCGCGTCAGCCACCTTCCACAACCGGCGTCCTACCTTGCCCTCCGCTGCCGGCCGCCCAGTGGTGACCCGATCCGGCTGGCCGCCCTCGGCGTCCTGCCCGACTCATTGAGCGCAGCGGGGCGCGGTCAGCGGCGGCGCAGCATCAAGATGACCAGGACGATGATTACAATCAGAACGACCGTTCCAATGCCGATATACATTGCCTTCCTTCCTTGGGGTGACGCCTGCTCGTGCAGGTGTCTTCGGGTGCGACTGCCCAGCCCAGTCCGGATTAACCAGAAGCCTGCGGCACGTGCCACCCCGACGATCCCGCGTCGGTGCCTCCTTGAGGTCGCGAATGCGGCTGCACCGGGACACTCGTCGTCCGGATGGACTGGGCCTATTACAACGCCGCGGAGATCGGCGCGGTCCGCCGGGAGGGCGCCCGGTTCCCGGTCACCGCCATCCCCGAAGAACTACGCCTGGACCGTCATCAAGTACCCACGCGTGATCTGGGACGACCAGCTGGGCACATAGACCTCCGACGCCGAGGCCGGCGGCTGGGCTCAGGCTGGGGCGAAACGGAGCCTGAGCCCGGCCTTGCGCAGCACCACGCGGAACCATAGTGCGGACAACGGACCCTGGCACCGGGCCCGGCTCGCGGCCGCGGACGGCATCGACACCTGGCGGCAGTGGATGTGGCCCTGGGACGCCAAGCCAGGACTGCACCGGCTCCATGTGCGGGCCACCGGCAAGGTGCTCGCCGACAAGGCCGAGCTCACCAAGATCCTCACCTACCACGTGGCCGACGGCTGCCAGACGCCCGGCCAGCTGGCCTCGGGCACGGCGATCAAGACGCTGGAGGGCGGCATGGTCACCCCGGCCATGATGAGCGGGCGGCTACACCGTCAACAAGGCGCACGTGGTCTGCGGCAACGCGCAGACCGCCAACGCCACCGTCTACATCATCGACACCGTGCTGATGTCCCTGTCCTCCTGACGACGACGGGGCGCCGCCGCGCGGGGCAACCGGTAGCCCGCAGGGCGTGAAACCACTGTCCGTTCGGGAAACGATCTTCTTGATTACCCCGAACGGACGGTGGTTCTGCGGTCCCGGCCTGCTACGGGCCTCCCGCAGCCGGTCAGGCGCGGCGGGCAGCATGCCGTCAGGGGATGAGCTGCTGGCACAGCAGGATGACGTTTGAGCCCGGCGATGGCCCTCGTGATGAGCCACATGCCCGCTGCCGTCCAGCGGCCGATGGCAAAGGTTCCCACGATGTGCTTGTCTGCCGAGACGAGGACCAGCGGGACGACGGCGAAAGGAATTCCGAAGCTGAGGACTACCTGGCTGAGGATAAGGATGTGAGCCGGCGCAGGGAGCGACACGTCCGCCGTCGGGGATGCGCTGGGCGATGCCCTGATGCGGCCGGGCCGTGTTGTAGCGTGCCTGATATTCGGTCAGGACGGCGCGCAGATGCCCGTCGCCGAGGATCAGCACGCGGTCCAGTATCTCTCGGCGCAGGGTGCCGACGAGGCGCTCGCAGGTCGCGTTCATGCGCGGCGCCTGGACAGCGGTACGCAAGATCCTGGCACCGGCGGCCTGGAACACGGCGTCGAAGGAGGCCGTGAAGTCCGGTCCGCGGTCACGGATGAGGAACTTGATGTCCCGAACCGCCCGTCGAGGGTCAGGGCGAGGTTGCGGGCCTGCTGCACGGTCCACTCGCCGGTGGGTTTGGCGGTGACGCCGCCAAGGTGCATCCGGCGGGTACCGTGCTCGATGAACACCAGCACATACAGTCTGCTCAGCAGCACGGTGTCCACGTGCAGGAAATCAACTGCGACGATCCCGGCGGCCTGGG
>JBKQQQ010000810.1:0-5279 GCA_052144275.1 Streptosporangiaceae bacterium | reverse complement strand
CGCGGCTGGTCACTGGACCAGCTCGCCGCGCGTTCCGGCGTGAGCAAGGGCGTGCTCGTCGCGCTCGAGCAGGGACGGTCGAACCCCAACCTGGCCACGCTGGCCCGCATCGGTGACGCCTTCGGGGTCCCGGTGACGCAGCTGGTCGACGTGGGCGGGGAGCCGGCCGTCCGGATCAGCAGCCCGGACGCCTCCCGCGTGCTCTGGCACGGTCCTTCCGGGGGGACCGGGACGATCGTCGGCGCCACCGACCCGCCGTGGGCGGTCGAGTTGTGGCGCTGGGAGGTGATGCCCGGTGAGTCGTTCGGCGGTGACGCGCACGCGCCGGCCACCCGGGAGATGGTCTGGGTCGAGTCAGGCACGCTGACGCTGACGGTGGCGGGCGAGCGCCATGCGGTCAGCGCCGGTCAGTGTGCGCGCTTCCCGGCCAGCCGCCCGCATCGGTACGACAACGAGGGCGATCAGCCCGCCCGCCTCACCATGGTGGTGGTCATCCCGCCGTCCCGCGGATAAAGACGCGCCTGGCGTGGCCACTTACCCCTGACCGACGAGCCAGTCGCGGGCGGCATAGGCCGACCCGCGGGCCCCGGCCATGTCGAGGTCGGGCACCAGCGAGATCTCGGCGGCCCTGGCCTGCTCCTCCCGCAGCACGGTGTGGGCGCGCACCTCGGCGAAGAACCAGTCGCGGAAATGCGATGCGGCCTCTACCACGCCGCCGCCGAGGAAGTAGGCGTCGGGATCGAGGAAGTTCGCGGCGATGGTGAACAGCCTGCCGATCGCGATCGCCTGCTGCCTGAAGATCGCTAGCGCCATCTCGTCGCCGTCTTCGGCGTACTTGCGGACGAGCTTGGCCGCCTTGCCGATCGGCAGCCCGCTGAGCTCATGGCCCTGGTACCTGGTGAGCCAGTACGGCAGCAGGTTGTTCTGGATCCCGGTGAGCGAGGCCACGCTCTCCGCGTCGCCCGCCTGACCGCAGTTGCACGAGGGCATCGGCTGGCCGGCGTCGAGCAGGTCATCGAGGGGGATGGGGACGTGACCGAGTTCCCCGGCCATCCCCGCCGCGCCCTTGACGACATGTCCGGCCTGGACAATCCCGCCGCCGAGCCCGGTGCCGACGATCGCGGCCACCGAACTCCGCTGCCTGGACTCCGCGCCGAACCGCACGTGATGCGCGTACAGCGCGGCCGAGTTCCCGTCGTTGTTGTAGATCACCGGGAGGCCGAGCCGTTCGGCTAGGGCGCCGCGGATGTCGAAGCCGCGCCAGCCGACGTGACCGAAGTTCGTGGCGCCCTTGGACGAGATGATGCCATCTCCGCTGGCCGGACCCGGCGTGTCCAGGCCCACCGCCTTGACCGCGGTGACCGGTACGCCGGTGAGCTTGAGCACCTGCTCCACGGAGACGACCAGGGACTCGATGGCCTTGTCCGGGCCCTCCCGGACGTCGCTGGGAACCTCCGCCAGCCGGTCGAGGAGGAACCGTCCGCCGGAGTCGAGGACAGTCCCGTTGTTCGTGGTCCCGCCGTTATCCAGGCCAACGACAACCCAGTCGACTGGCATGCGTCCTCCTAGTCCGGCCGCTGAGCGTCAAGTCTAGGGAAATGCACTAGCAAAGAGCAATATCGCTCAAGCGGCGGCCGGACAGGACTAGCTTCGCAGCGGGCTAACGACAGAACCTTGGTGACCTGCGGTTGCAGATGTTCTGCGGTGGGCTATTCCCGCGTTAAGCGGGCTGGTCTCCCGGCGTTTTGGGTGTTATGGGCCGTTTCGGGGTACCCGGGCGAGCTTGGTGCGGGCGGGTGCCTGCGTGCCGGGGGTGACCGTGGTCCAGCCTTCAGCCCGGGCCATTTCGGCCAGGGACAGGGTTTCCAGTTCGGCGGCCAGCGTGCGGAGCCGGCGGGTGTTGGCGAACCAGGGCGCGTAGGCCTGGTACTGGGCGGGGGTGAGCAGCCGGGTGACGGTCTTGCCGTGGACGGTGCGGGTCCACTGGATGTAGGGGCCGTGCAGGGACGGCGGGTCGGCCGCGCAGGCGCAGCGGGGCTTGCCGCAGCGGGTGCGGCGGATGGTGATGCTGCCGGGCAGGGTGAAGCCGATCTGGCCGAGGGCCGCCTGGATCGCGGCCCGGGCCTGGTCTGCGCCGCGGCTGTCTGGTGCTGGCATGGGCCCTCCTGTGGCCAGGATCCCGCAGATTCCCGGCGCGCGCCTGCCGCTGGCCGGCGTGTCTCCCGCGCCTGGCGCCTGGCAATGTATACGGTTAAAGAAACTTCTGTGCCTATTGTGGCGGGAGGGCAGGTATGGGCTCCCCGGTGGCGGCGGCGGACCCGCGGCGGCAGGCGGTGACCGCCACGGCGGTGCGCGGGCTGTCCCGGTTCGCCCTGGCGCGCGGGATCCCGCCCGGCCCGGAGTTCCTGCTGGATTATGACGTGATCGAGGCGTTCTGCGTGGCCGGCCTTCCCGGCCGGGCGTCTTCCACCCGGGGCACCTACCGGTCGGCGCTGTACCGGCTGGCGATGCCGGTGCACGGCGAGCCGGGGCAGCGGGCGACGCCGTTCGCGGGCGCGATAGCGCCGGCGCCGTACTCCCGGCCCGAGCGGGCGGATCTGGCCGCCGTCGCGGCTGCCCAGCGTGATGCGGCGAAACGGGCCTCAGCACTGGCCGTGGTGGTGTTCGGCATCGGCGCCGGGTTGCGGCCCGGCGAGCTGGTGGCGTTGCGCGGCAGCGACGTGTCCCGCCGCGGCCGCCGGGTAATGGTCCGGGTCAGCGGCCCGGCCGCGCGGGTGGTGCCGGTCACCCCGGGTTACGCCGGGCGGGCGGCCGGGCTCGCCGCCGCCGCGGGAGACGGTCACCTGTTCCGGCCGGGCCCGGCCCGCCGCGTTTACAAGAACTTCATCACGAACTTCGCCCGCACCCTGGCGGCTGATCCGGCCGCGCCCCGGCTGACCCTGAGCCGGTGCCGGTCCAGTTTCATCTGCGATCACCTGGCCGCGGGCACCCCCCTGCGCGAGCTGCTGGCCATCACCGGGATCTGCCAGGCCGAGTCCCTGGCGCGCTACGCGCGCCACGTGGACGGTGCCCCGTCCAAGGCCGTCTTGCGGGCCTGGGACAAACACCGGCAGGCGCGCTGATGAGCGGCGGCGGGCTGGAGGTCCCCGGGCCCGGCAGCGCCCCCGGCGAGCAGGCCGTGACGTTTGCCGCCGAGCTGATCGACCGCAGCGGGAAGGCCCCGGTCATCGAGGCCGCGCTGGCCCACCGCACCGGGCGGCCCCGGCCGCTGCCGGTGCGCGCGGTGCTCACCGCGCTGCTGTGCCTGGCACTGGATGACCGGCCGCTGTTCCTGACCGAGGTCACCCGGCTGCTGTTCTGCCAGCTGCCGCCCGCAGGCCGCCGGCTGCTCGGCGTGCCGGGCACCGCCACCACCGAGCGGGCCTTCAAGGCCGCCTACCGCCGGGTCCGGTACTGCTTCCACGCGATCGTGTCCGTCGCGGACCCCTCAGCGCTGCCGAAGAACCGGCGCCTGACCGCCAGCGACCTGCAGGCCCGCACCAGGCCCATGGCCCCGGGCCAGGCCACCGCTGCCCGCGACCGGCTCGAGTCGCTGGTCAACGCGCTGCTGGAGGCCAGCGTCTCGGTCCTTGACGACGACGAACGCGCCGCCTTCGACGGCGGCACCGGCCTGGACGCCACCCCGGTGCCGCTGTTTTCCCGCGGCCCGTCCAGGCGCGCCGGCCTATGCGCCAGCGACCCCGACGGCGGCTGGTATGTCCGCGAGGGTGACCACCGTGAGCGGGAAGACGACAAGGGCAAGCCGCTGCGCAAGATCTGCTGGGCGCTGGAGGCCACCATCGCGGCCACAGCCCGGCCGCCCGGCGCCCCGCCTGCGCACCCGGACCTGGCCATCGGCCTGGCCCTGGCCCGGCCCGGCGAGGACCCCGGCGGCACCGGCGCACGGGTGCTCGCCTCGGTGGCCGCACGCGGGCACAAGCCGGGCTGGCTCGGCTACGACCGCGCCTACACCGCCGCGCTTCCAGAGCGGTTCCACCTGCCCGCCCGGGCCCTGGGCTACCGGCCCGTCATGGACTACCGCGCTGACCAGCTCGGCATCCAGGCCGGCACCGGCGGCGCGCTGCTCGTGGAGGGTACCTGGTACTGCCCCGCCCTGCCCGGGCCGCTCATCACCGCCACCGCCGGACTGCGTGATCACCTCATCACCCGCGAGCTGTATGACCAGCAGATCGCCGCCCGCGCTTGTTACCAGCTCAAGCGCAAGGACGGGCCCGACACCGACGGGTACCAGCGGCTGTCCTGCCCCGCCACCGGCTACCACCCCGGGCTGATCTGCCCGCTGCGCCAGGCATCGCTGACACCACGCGACGGACGGCCCAAGGTCCTCCAGCCGCCGCAAGAACTCCCCAGGCTCTGCCGGCAGACCGCGATCACCATCGCCCCCGATCTAGGCGCCCGCTACCGTCAGGACCTGCCCCACGGCAGCCCCGCCTGGCACGCCCGCTACGCCACCTTGCGCAACACCATCGAAGGCCTCAACGGCTACGTCAAAGACCCCGCCCGCCAGGCCCTGGCCCAGCCCGGCCGCCGCCGCGTCCGCGGCATCGCCGCCTGCTCCCTGTTCACCGCGCTGCTGCTGATGGCCGCCAACATCCGCAAGATCCGCGCCTGGCGGGCCCTGACCGCCAGCGCCACAGCCGCCACCGCCCGCCGGGCACGCCGACGCCGCGCCAGCCTCCGCGACTACCTGCCAGACGGCTGACACGCGCAAAGCTCCCAGCGCCACCACTGACCAGCATCACCAGCCGGGCCACAGCCACGCTCCAGGCGGCCAGAACGCTGCGACCCGGCCGCCGACGCCCTGTCAACAGGCCTCAAACGGCGGCAGAGCCAATGTCAGACCCAGCAGGAACAATCAGAAACGGTCACCGATGCAGTTCTGTCGGTACGACACCGGCAGTTCTGTCGGTGACCCCTGGTGTCCGAGGGGGGACTTGAACCCCCATGCCGGTGCGATTTCCCCGGATCGGGGAAATCATGCAATAAAAGTAACACGACCGGGACGGATGCGCCCGGGTATTCCGCGGCGTGTTCGGTGTCTGGTCAGCTACCTTGCTCGCGCATGGCTGGGCAGCGGGTACACGTGGTGCCTGTGCCCCGCACTGGCATCGGCAGCGTTCTCAGGCACCGGCGGCTGGCCGCGCGGGCTGTCTTCCGTGACGACCTTGGAGGCACGCGCGGGTCTTGCCCGCCGGCGGCCTGGGCGCTGGTGATAATCG
>JBKQQQ010000809.1:0-5188 GCA_052144275.1 Streptosporangiaceae bacterium | reverse complement strand
GGAAGGGCGGATCCTCAGGACAGGGCGGAGATCTGGCGGGCCAGGGCGAAGTCGTTGGCGGTCAGGCCGCCCGCCGAGTGGGTGCTCAACGTCAGCGTCACCTTGTTCCACGCGATGGTGACGTCGGGATGGTGGCTGGCGCTCTCGGCGAGGTAGGCGACGGCCCCGACATAGAGCAGGGAGTCGCGGAAGTCGGCGCGCTGGGTGACCGTGGTGATGGAGCCGCCGTCACGGGTCCAGGCGGGGACCGTGGCAAGCTCGTCGCTGATCTGGGGCTCGGTGAGAAGGTTCATGGTTCCGGCATACCATTCGCGGGTGACATCATCAGCGGAACGGCCGGGGCAAACCCCGCTGCAAGCGGTCCACGAGCGGCTCGGCGCGACCATGACCTCCTTCGCCGGCTGGCAGATGCCGCTGCGCTACGCCAGCGAGACGGCCGAGCATCACGCCGTGCGGCGCGCGGCCGGCCTGTTCGACCTCTCGCACATGGGCGAGATCTCGGTCAACGGGCCGGGCGCCGGGGCGGCGCTGGACTACGCGCTGACCGGGTACCTGTCCGCGCTGCGGCCGGGCCGGGCCAGGTACACGATGATCTGCGCGGAAGACGGCGGCGTGCTCGACGACCTGGTCGTGTACCGGCAAGACGAGGACGAGTTCCTGGTCATCGCCAACGCCGCGAACACCGCCGTGGTCCTGGCTTCGCTGCGCGAGCGCGCGGCCGGGCGCGATGCGCAGGTCACCGACGCGACCGGCGACTACGCGCTGGTCGCCATCCAGGGGCCGGCGGCGGCCGGGATCCTCGCCCCGCTGGCGGGCGGCCTGGACCTGGCCGCGATCAGGTACTACGCGGGAGCGTTCGGGGAGGTGGCGGGGCACCAGGCCTGGGTGGCGCGCACCGGGTACACCGGCGAGGACGGCTTCGAGGTGTTCTGCCGCCCGCAGGACGCCGAGTCCGTCTGGTCCGCGCTGGCTTCGCAGGGAGCTCCGGCCGGCCTGGTACCGGCCGGCCTGGCGGCGCGCGATACGCTCCGGCTGGAGGCCGGCATGCCGCTGTACGGCAACGAGCTCGGCCGGGACGTGACACCTTTCGAAGCGGGCCTAGGGCGGGTGGTGAAGTTCGACAAGCCGGGCGAGTTCGTCGGCCGTCGCGCCCTGGCCGCCCGCGCTTCTTCCGGACCTGTTAAGCACCTGGCCGGCTTGACCATCCAGTCCCGCCGGATCGCCAGGCATGGCTTTCCCGTCCTCGCCGACGGACGACACGTCGGCACCGTCACGAGTGGCGCCCCGTCCCCCACCCTCGGCGTGCCGATCGCCATGGCCTACCTGGAGCAGGCGGCGGACGAGGGTGATCATGTCCTCACCGTCGGCATCAGGGGCGAAGCGGTGCCCGCGCACCTTACAGACCTGCCGTTTTACCGGAGGAGATAATAACGATGAGTGTTCCAGCCGAACTGCACTACACCCCCGAGCACGAGTGGGTGTCCGTCGAAGGCGATTCGGCATCGGTCGGCATCACCGAGTACGCGGCCCAGCAACTCGGCGACGTCGTCTACGTCTCCCTGCCGGCTCCCGGCGCGACCGTCACGGCCGGCGAGCCCTGCGGCGAGGTGGAATCCGTCAAGTCAGTCAGCGACCTGTACTCTCCCGTGGACGGCGAGGTCACCGAGGTCAACACCGAGCTGGAAGACGATCCCTCCCTGGTCAACGCCGAGCCGTACACGGCCGGCTGGATGTTCCGGGTACGCGTGGCCCAGGACGGCAACGGCGACGCGGCCCTGCCGCCCGACCTGCTGTCCGCCGCGGAGTACGAAGAGCTGACCAAGAGCGCCGGCTGACCCCGCCGTCGCGCGGCTAGCGCCTGCGGCGGCGCCAGAGGGACAGGGCGGTGACGCCGAGGATGACGGCGGCCGCGACGGCGCCGGCGATCAGGGGGTCGATCTGGACGGCGCGCTGGCGGACCTCCTCTATGGCCCGGTCGACGTTCCTCTTCGGGCTCACCCGCTCGGAGATGGCGTCGATGGTGCGCGCCAGCTCCGCGCGAGTGCGGTCGATGTCCGCTACCAGCGCGTCCTGGTCCACGGGTTTCGCGCCGGTCTCCGCGTCCGCCATCACATGCTCCGTTTCCTGGCCGGGCCCGAACCTGTCGTGGTGCTGGGCACCACGGCCGTTCGGGATAGACGGCTTATTTTGTCAGGTCCGCGGCGACCTTGACATCATCTGGCTCCCTGGTGAATGCCTGCTGCCCGGCGACGGCCGAAGCTATGGGCCATAATCTCTCCATTCGGGCGGCGGTGACGCCGGACGGAGCCCCACCCAGAGGCCGGCGGCCGCGACGGATTCGTGCTCGCGGCACACTGGCACCGTCCGTAACTGCAATCGCACAGGTTTCCGCCGTGATCTCAGCTACCTCTAAGTAACTGTCGTTTGACCAGGATCAACAAGGTCACCTCGTCATCACTCATTGTAACAGCCCTCAGCCGCCTCATCACTCGCGGTTCGGGTGCGATCGCGCGGTGTCTCTAATGTCTCGATAGAGGCTGTTGCCCCGGTATCGCACTTTAACCTGCGACGTCGCACACTGTCGTATCAATAATCTGACTTTCCGCAATTCCCTGAATGGGCCGGTTCTAGTGCTTTATGCTGCCCAAGGGATATAGGAGGGGGACTCCGACTGGCCTGGTACCCGTACATCCTGGAGCGACCGGGCACGTACCGCCCGCACACGGCCCCCTCCTCGCCGCTACGAAGGGGTTGGGACCATGAGGACCAGGCGAGTGCGCGGTAAGGCTCTAGTGGTTACGGCCGCGGCTGCGGCGCTGGCGCTGGTCGCCGGCTGCTCGAGTCGCGGGGGGGCGGCCGCCTCGCCCAGCGTGGAGAAGCCGGACCTGAACGTCGCCGTGGTTCCGGCCATGGATTCGGCGGGCTTCTTCGTCGCGCTCTACCAGGGCCTGTTCAGTGCCCAGGGGCTGAACGTCCACTTCGTCCCCGCGACCAGCAGCGAGACGGTGATCGCCAACCAGGTGAAGGGCGTCTACGACATCACCGGCGGGAACTACGTCTCCTATATCCAGGCGCAGCGCAGCGGCGAAGCGAACCTGGACATCTTCGCCGAGGGATCGGTGATGGAACCGGGAGCCCAGGGCATCTACACGATGCCGGACTCGCCGGTCAGGACCCTGGCCGGCCTGAAGAACCGCACCATCGCCATCAACGCGCCCAAGAACATCCTGTACCTGCTGGCCTCCTCGGTGCTGGCCGAGCACGGGATATCCCCCGCGTCGGTGAGGTTCGCCAGCGTTCCGTTCCCCGAGATGGCCGCCGAGCTGAAGTCCGGCGCCGTCAGCGCGGCCGTGATGCCCGAACCGTTCGCCAGCGGCCTGGAACAGGCCGAAGGCGGCATACCGCTGGTCGACCTGAACCAGGGCGCGACCACCAGCTTCCCGGTCGCGGGCTACGTGGTGACCAAGCAGTGGGCGGAGAAGTACCCGCACACGCTGGCGGCGTTCTACACGGCGCTGGAAGAGGGGCAGCAGATCGCGGACACCAGCCGCGCCGCGGTCGAAGCCGCGATGGAGGACGTGCCAGCCCCGTTCGGCGTGTCCAAGGTCACCGCGGCGATCATGGGCGTCGACAGCTATCCGGTCAGCACCGGACCGGTCGGCAGCGTGGACAAGACCCGGCTGCAGCGCGTGGTCGACGTCATGCAGCAGTTCATCGGGTTCCCTACGTTCAACATCGACTCGATGCTGATGGGCAGCGGCTGAGACCTGGCCGTCCCTCCGGCGGCAGGCCGGGGCCGTGTTAATAATTTCAGGAATATGGCCGAACGGGCTTATGTACCAGCCTGGGTTCTATGATTCCGCGGCTGCGACGAAATGATCTTCCTCGAACCGCGTCAGCGGCGGGGGCTCGAGCATAGGGGCGGCCCCCCGCGGGCCTTCCGCCCTGGTCAGAACGTCGCCCGCGCCATTACCCCGGATGCCGGACGTGCCATCAGCCGGGAAAGCCCGCGTCTGGGCGGCTGCCGGGTGCCACTTCTTGTGCAGCTCAGGCACGGCGGCCAGGAGATCCCTGGTGTAAGGGTGCTGAGGGTTGCTGAATACCTTGACCGTATCCCCCATTTCCACGATCGCGCCGCGGCGCAGGATGACGGTCCTGTCGCTCACGTAATTACCGAGTGACAGGTCGTGGGTGATGAACAGGATCGCCAGGCCGGACCGCTTCAGGCTGATGAGCAGGTTGAGGATGTCGACACGGGTGGAGGCGTCCAGCATGCTGATGATCTCGTCGGCGACGAGCAGCTTGACGTCGAGCAGCAGGGCGCGGGCGATCAGCAGGCGCTGCTGCTGGCCGCCGGAAAGCTGGTGCGGGTACTTGCCGAGGACGTCGCCGGGATTGAGCGCGACGGCGTGGAGCGCGGAGGAGATCTTGTCGTCCCACGCTTGGCGCCCCAAATGCCGGAAGTACACGCCGCGGATCAGTTCGAAGACGCGGTCGGCTTTGTAGATGGGGTTGTAGGAGCTGAACGGGTCCTGGAAGACGCCCTGGACATACCGGTAGTAGTCGCGCAGCCCGGTCCGCTTGAGTGCGGAGATGTCGTCTCCCTCGAACATCACCTTCCCGCCGCTGGCTGCCACCAGCCGCAGGATGATCTTCCCGAGGGTCGTCTTGCCGCTGCCGCTTTCGCCGATGAGCGTCACCACCTCGCCGTGGTCGATGTCGAAGCTGACCTTGCGCAGCGCCGGCGTCAGGCCGCCGCTGAAGGTGCTGGCCCGGTAGAGCTTGGAAACCTGGTCGATCTGCAGCGTGCTCATGCTCTGTCTCCCTCCGGCCACCCCTGGCTCACTTTCCAGCAGGCGACATGGTGACCGGGCTGCACCTCTTCGAACGCAGGCGCCTCGGCGCATTTCTCCCGGGCGAACGGGCAGCGATCGGCGAAGCGGCAGCCGGCCGGCGGGCTGACGAGTGACGGCGGGCGCCCCGGGATGCCGGTCAGCGTGGCCTGGTCATGACGGACCCCGACCTCGGGCAGCGACGCCAGCAGCATCTGGGTGTACGGATGCAGCGGAGCCTTCACGATGGTGCCGGTGCTGGCCTTCTCCGCGAGCCGGCCGGCGTACATCACCAGGATGCTGTCCGCGATCTGGGCCAGGATCGACAGGTCGTGGGTGATCGCGATCACGCTCTT
>JBKQQQ010000808.1:0-17801 GCA_052144275.1 Streptosporangiaceae bacterium | reverse complement strand
TCGGTCATGATCCCGTCGGCGCCCAGATCCAGCAGACGGCTCATCTCGGCCCGGTCGTTGATGGTCCATACATGCACGTCAAGGCCGAGGGCGTGAGCGCGGCGCACGAACGACGCGGAGGCCACCCTTCCCGGCACCTGGGCACAGCGCACCTGCCATTGCGCCAGCCGGCGGGCGAGCAGGCCCGTCTGCCGCCTCTCCGCGGCGGCGCCGATCGTGCAAAGGACCGCGGCGATCACGGTCGGCGAGGTCGCCATGCATACCGGCCGGTCGAGCAGCCCGCGCGCGGCCCGCAGCCTGCTGCCGGAGAACGAGGTCAGGCACACCCGGTCCCACGCCCCGGTGCGGCGCAGCACCGCGGCGAGCAGCGCGATGCCCGGCTCGTCCTTGAGGTCGATGTTGAAGCGCGCGTCGGGCCAGGTGCCGAGCAGGTCCTCGATCAGCGGTATGGGTTCCGAGTCGGCCACCCGCAACGCGCTGATCTCGCGGTAGGTCCGCGAGCCGATCGGCCCTGACCCGTCGGTCACCCGGTCGAGCGTGCGGTCGTGGAACGCCATGAGCTTCCCGTCAGAAGTCGCGCGGGCGTCGGTCTCCAGGTAGGCGTACCCGAGCTTGACGGCATGCTCGAACGCCGTCCAGGAGTTCTCCGGTGCGTGGGCCGCGCCGCCACGGTGCGCGAACGCATGCGGGCGCGGGTAGTCGAGGAACGGTACCGGCACGATCGCTAGTATGCCCGTTCCTGGCGGTGACCTGGTGAACTGAGGATGTCCAGCCGATGGCGCCCTAGCTGGGCGCCCACCCCCGGCGGCGGGCCTCCGCCATCGCGACGGCCGCCGCCACCGCGACGTTCAGCGACCCGACCCGGCCGGACTGCGGGATATAGGTGACGGCGTCGGCGACGGCGAGCAGCGCCGCTGTGCAGCCGTGGTCCTCGTTGCCGACGGCGATGCAGACGTCGCCGTCCAGCGGCGCCTCGTGCAGCGGGACCGCGCCGGTGGCCAGTTCGACCACGACCACCCGCAGGCCCGCGGCCGCCGCCGCCTTGGCCGCGGCGACCGGGTTCGGCTCCAGCGTGGCCTCGACCAGCCGCTGCGTGCCGAGCGCGGTCTTGCCCACGCCCGGATGACCGAGCGGGGCCGTGTTGCCGCACAGCCACAGGTGCTCGGCCCCGAATGCGGCGGCCGAACGGACGATCGAGCCCACGTTGAATGGCTGGGCCACCGAGTCGAGCAGCAGGGCCAGGCGCGCGTCGCCGGCCCGGCGCCACTCGCGGTTGAGCCGCTTGACCTCGGTGGGGCGAAGCTGCCGGGGCGTGCCCGCCGCGGCGGGCACGATCGGGCTCACGGGCGGGTCACCTCGGCTCGTTCGGCCTGAAAATCCACCTGGAGCAGGCGGTAACCGCTCCGTGCGGCGAGTCGCGTCACGGGCCAGCCCTGCTCGGCCAGCCAGCGGTGCAGCGAGTCGGCGCCGAGGTTACGCCCCACGACCAGGTAGGCAGAGCCGCCGGAGACGGGACCGAGCCGGGCGAGCCAGTGGCCGAGCAGCGCGTGCAGCGCGTCCTTGCCGATCCGGACCGGCGGGTTGGACCAGATCGCGGTGAACCGCGCCGGCAGCGACGCATCGCCGGGGATGACACAGCGCACGTTCTCCAGGCCGGCGGCACGGGCGTTCCGCGCGCACAGCTCGAGCGCCCGCTCGTTGACGTCGACCGCCCACACGGTGGCGCCTGGCGAGCGCTTGGCCAGCACGCAGGCGACCGGACCGTAGCCGCAGCCCAGATCGAGCAGGTCGCCGGAGGCTGGCGGCGCCGGGGACTCCTCGAGCAGCAGGCGGGTACCCGGGTCGAGCCGGCCGGGGGAGAAGACCCCGGCGTCGGTGGCGAGCTCCAGGTAGACGTCGGGGAGGACCACCCGTACCTGGCCGGGGCGGTGCGGGGCCTGCGGTCGCGGCGAGAAGTAGTGCTCGGTCAACGGCCTACCGGCGCGGTCGGCTGGGCCTGGCCGGTCAGCGCGGGGTTGATGAACCGGCGGGTGACCCACCGCTCGACGATGAACGTCATGATCGGGATGGTGCCGGCCAGCAGCATGATCACGGTCGGCTTCGTCGCCAGCCGGAGCCTGCGGGACAGCATCCACGCGAACACCAAGTAGATGATGTACAGGATGCCGTGCACCACGCCGACGTCGTTGGCCACGGTTGGATAGCCCGCCACCTGCAGCGGGATACCGACGAAGCACAAGATCACCAGCACTACGCCGGTCACGTAGGCCATTACCCGGTACCGGAGCACCGCTGCTTCCACGCCTGTCATCTCCTATCGCAGGCCGTGCCACCGGCCGTGGTGCTTGACCTCTGCATTGAGCCTCGCCAGGTAGGCGTTGTACGCGCTGAGTTCGGAGTCCTCATCCTCACCGTCGGCGGCCTGGACGGACCCGGCCGCCTGGATCGCGCTGGCGATCCCGGCGGGCAGGTCCTCGGCGGCCGCCCTGGGATCGGGCATCTCGCCCCGCCTGATCCGGAACTCATCCCTGATCGTCTTGGCCCAGAAGACCACGGCGAAGCCCGCGAACAGCGGCCACTCGAACGTGTACGCCCAGCTCAGCGAGTTGCCGGCCAGCGCACGGTGGAACTGCCAGTCGCCCAGCCAGAGCATGCCCCAGAAGGAGACCACCATGAGCACATGCCAGCCCAGCCAGCGGGGCTTGATGAGGAAGTGCCACACGGGACCGGAAGGCTCAGCCGGCGCCCCGGTGGCGGCATCCGGCGCCGCCGAGGCGTCCGCTGTAACGGCGGCGTCCGCTGTGGCGGCGTCCGCCGTGGCGGAGGTATCCGCCGGGCCCGCGTTTTCCATGCCACGAGGGTAGCGCGACGGTAGATAATTCCTGCATGGGTCTGCGCACGGGCTTGTTCGCACACGCCAGGCGGCTGCCTGACCGGCTCGACGACCTGCACGGCCCCTGGCAGGGAACCGTCGTGCTGCCGGTGCACCTGACCTGGCACCAGCTCCGGGAGTTCGACGTCGCCAAGCAGAAGCCCAGGCTCTTGCTGTACAGCATCGTGATCAGCCAGGGGCGCCGGAACGACCTGGCCCGCTTCCTCAACGCGCAGCGGCTGCGCGAGGACTGGCCGCAACTGAGCCCGCTGGTCAGCAACCGGATGCGGCGGGCCTGCGAGCGCAAGCTCGGCCTGCGCCTGCCCAGCGCCCAGTAAAACGCTTCGTAATAAGCTGCAGGGGCGATAGTCCAGGAAATCCCAGGGGAGCTGGATGCAAGCCTTGGCGTGGCTCGGTTTCGCCCTGCCCCCGGCGCTGTGGTCCAGGCCGCGAGCGCGCCTCGGCCAGGGGCCGGGATGGCCGAGGCGGCCCGCCCACCGGGAACCCGACGCCCCCGGCGATCCCGCGGGATCGCCGCAGGGCACCGAGACCGCGCTGCGTATGCCAGGCTGATGACATGCGCAAATACGTGATCATGGGCGTGCAGGGCAGCGGCAAGGGTACGCAGAGCCAGATGCTGGCGTCCGACCTCGACCTTGTGCACATTAGCGTGGGGGACATATTCCGCTGGAACGTGCAGAACCACACCAAGATGGGCGCGATGGTCCGGCGCACCATGGCGGAGGGGGAGCTGGTCGGGGACGACCTGGTGGAGTCGGTGGTCCAGGACCGGCTCACCCAGCACGACTGGAACTACGGCTTCATCATCGACGGGTTCCCGCGGAACCGGCGGCAGGCCGAGTTCTTCCTGGAAAGCTACGACATCGACGGCGTCATCGTGCTCGACCTGCCCGATTCCGAAGTCCGCCGCCGCGTGCTCAACCGCAGGCTCTGCGCCAGCTGCGGCATCAACTACAACCTGATCGACAGCACCCCGAAGGTCCCCGGCCGCTGCGACTCGTGCGGGGGAGAGCTGGTCACCAGGGAAGACGACACCGAGGAGGCGCTGGCGGTCAGGCTGCGGGACTACCACGAGAAGACCAACCCCGTGCTCGACCTGTTCCGGCGCAAGGAGTACGTCTTCACGGTGGACGCACGGCCCGCGCCCGAGGTCATCCAGGAGCAGATCAGGAAGTGCCTCGGCCTGTCGCTGCACCAGGGCGAGGGGGAGCATGCCGCCCACCGGGGATCCGCCGGTGCGTGAGATCGCCGTCTTCGGCGGCTCCGCGCACCCGGCGCTGACCGCCGAGATCTGCGCGCACCTCACCGTGCCGCAGCGCCCGGTGCTGCTCAAGCGGTTCGCCAACGACTGCCTCGAGGTCCAGCTGCAGTCCAACTGCCGGGAACGGGACGTGTTCCTGATCCAGCCGCTGGTGAAGCCGGTCCAGGAGCACCTGGTCGAGCTGCTCCTGATGGCGGACGCGGCCCGCGGGGCGTCGGCGGCGCGGGTGACGGCGGTGATGCCGCACTACGCGTACGCCCGGTCGGACAAGAAGGACGCGCCGCGGATCTCCATCGGCGGCCGCCTGATCGCCGATCTGCTGGTCACCGCCGGGGTCACCCGGGTCCTCACGCTGAACCTGCACTCGCCGCAGGTGCACGGCTTCTTCTCGGTTCCGGTCGATCACCTGCACGCGCTGCGCGAACTGGCCGACCACTTCCGCCGCCGGGACCTGTCCCGCGCCGTGGTGGTCTCGCCCGACCTGGGCTACGCCAAGAGCGCCTCGGCGTTCGCCCGCAGGCTTGGCCTGCCGGTCGCGGCGGGCGCCAAGGAGCGGATCAGCGACTCGGAGGTGCGGATCACCGCTATCATCGGCGACGTGGCCGGCCGGGACGTGATCGTGCTGGACGACGAGATCTCGCGCGGCACCACCGTGTTCGAGCTGCTCGACCGGCTGCGTGCCGACGGCGCGCGCTCGGTGGCCGTGGCCTGCACGCATGGCCTGTTCGCCGACAACGCGCTGGACAAGCTGGCCGCCACCGACGTGACCGAGATCGTCTGTACCAACTCGGCGCCGCTGTCGGCGGAGCAGGCGGAGTGCCCTAAGCTGACCGTCCTGTCGGTGGCCCCGGCGCTGGCCGAGGCCATCAGCAGGATCCACAACGGCGAGTCGGTCAGTTCCCTGTTTGCGCATTGAGGGCCTGGCCGCCAGCTGTCTCGATGATCCAGGCCAGCACCAGGGCTTCCTCCAGCCAGGCGTCGTAGCGGCCGCTGCGGCCGCCGTGGCCGGCCTCCATTTCGGTCTTGAGCAGGAACGGGCCGCCCCCGGCCACCGCGCGCAGTCTGGCCATCCACTTGGCCGGCTCGTGGTAGGTCACCCGCGTGTCGTTCAGGCCGGTCAGCGCGAAGATCGGCGGGTAGGCCCGGTCGGTGACATTCTCGTACGGCGTATACGACTTCATGTACGCATACACCTCGGGGTCGTGCAGCGGGTCGCCCCACTCCTCCCATTCGGTCACGGTCAGCGGCAGCGACGGGTCCAGGATCGTGGTCAGCGCGTCGACGAACGGCACGTGCGCCACGATCCCCGCGAAGGCCTCGGGCGCCATGTTGGCCACCGCGCCCATCAGCAGCCCGCCCGCCGAGCCGCCCCGCGCGACGAGCCGGTCGGCGGAGGTCCAGCCCTGCTGCGCCAGGTGCTGCGCGCACGCGATGAAGTCGGTGAACGTGTTCTTCTTGCGCAGCAGCTTGCCGTCGGTATACCAGGACCGGCCCATCTCGCCGCCGCCCCGGATATGCGCGATCGCGTAGACGAAACCCTGGTCGAGCAGCGACAGCACCGGGATCGAGAAACTCGGGTCCCGGGAGATCTCGTAGCTGCCATAGCCGTAAAGCAGGCATGGCGCCGAACCGTCCCGCGGCGTGCCCTTGCGGCACACCAGCGAGATCGGCACCCGGGTGCCGTCGGCGGCGCTGCCCACTACCGGCGCCCATTCCCGGTACTGCTCGTAGTCGTCCGGCCGGTACGCCGTGCCGTCCGGCGCCGGGAGCACCGGCTGGCGCTTGAGCAGGGTGAGCTCGCCGGTGGCCATGTCGCAGTCGTAGACCGAGCCCGGGGTCACCAGCGAGGTGTAAGACAGCCGGAACTGGCCGGCCTGGAACTCGGGGTTCAGGCCGGGCCCGACCCGGTAGACGGGTTCGGCGAAGGCGACCTCGTGCTCGCCGTCCTTCCGCAGGATCCGCAGGCCGGTCAGGCCGTCGCGGCGGAAGTACACGACGGTATAGTCCGCGAACGCGTCCACGCCGAGCAGCCGGGTGTCGGCCCGGTGCGGGACGAGCGGGGTCCAGGTGGCCGGATCGGCCAGCGACGCGGTCGCGATCTCGAAGTTCTCCGCGCCGTCGTTGTGCAGGATGAGCAGATGGTCCCCGGCGTGCTCCACGTCGTAGTCCACGCCCTGGCGGCGCGGCGCCACCACGGTGAACTCAGCCGACGGCGTGGCCGCGTCCAGCAGCCACACCTCGCTGGTCAGCACGCTGGCCGACTTGATCATCAGGTAGCTCTCGCTGCGGGTCAGGCTCACGTAGACGTGGAAGCGCTCGTCCGGCTCCTCGAACACCATGGTGTCCGCCTCCGCCGGGGTGCCGATCCGGTGCCGCCAGACCCGGTACGGCCGCCAGGCGTCGTCCACGGTCGTGTAGAACACGGTGGAGCCGTCCAGGGACCACGCGCAGCCGGCGTAGGTGTCCGGGATCTCATCCGGCAGCGTGGCCCCGCTGGCCAGGTCCTTGATCCGGAGCGTGAACCGCTCGTTGCCCGCGAAGTCGGTGGAGTAGGCCAGCCAGCGCTGGTCCGGGCTGGTCCGGAACGTGCCGAGGCTGAAGAAGTCGTGTCCGGCGGCGAGCTCGTTGCCGTCGAGCAGCTCGTCTTCCCCGTCGAGCGGCTTGCCGTCCTCGGCCATGGGCGGGATGACCTCGCCGGGCCGGACCGCCCGGCGGCAGTACACCGCGTACTGTTTGCCCTCGACCGTCCTGGAGTAGTGCCACCAGCCGCCCTTGCGTACCGGGACGGACAGGTCGCTCTCCTGCGTGCGCGCCTTGATCTCGGTGAAGATCTGCTCGCGCAGCGGAGCCAGGTGGGCCGTGACGGCGTCGGTGTAGGCGTTCTCGGCCTTCAGGTAGTCGATCGTGTCGGCGTCGTCCTTATCCGCGAGCCAGGCGTACTCGTCGATCACGGTGTCGCCGTGGAACGTGCGCGGGCTGGGGATCTGCTTGGCCGCAGGCGGCTCGATGGTCATGAACGCCCAGTCTAGTGTCGTGCCGCCGGCCGCCTTTGGCACCATAGAGCGGTGCGAGGACATCTGCTGCTGACGAACTGCATCGAGGACGAGGTCACCCGCCCGAACATCGAGCTGGCCCTGAAAGAAGACAAGCTGCTCTGGCTGGACCTGCAGGACACCGACGACGAGACGCTGGCCCTGCTGCGCGAGGTGTTCAAGATCCATCCGCTCGCGGTCGAAGATGCCAAGGAGTTCAACCAGCGGCCGAAGGTCGAGGACTACGACAACTTCGTCTCCCTGGTCGCCTACGGCGCGCGCGGCCTGGACGAGCCGCTGACCGAGGTGCACAGCTTCTACGCCGAGCATTTCCTGGTCAGCGTGCACCGCGACGAGGTACCCGCGATCGACGACGCCTGCCATGCCCTGACCCGGCTGCCCACCGACCGGCGGCTGGTGGCGCTGTACCGCCTGCTCGACGCCCTGGTGGACTCGATGTTCCCGTTCCTGGCCGCGATGGACGACCGCATCGACGACCTGCAGGACCAGATCTTCCAAGACCCCAAACAGGAGCAGCTGGCCGCGCTGTTCGCGCTCAAGCGCCAGCTCGTGGACATGCGCAAGCTGGTCACACCGCAGCGGGACATGGTGTCCTCGATGCTGACCGGCGTGGTCCCGATCCCCGGCCTGACCCCGGAGGGCGAACGGTACGTCCGGGACCTGTACGACCACCTGATCCGGATCAGCGACATGGTGGACAGCTACCGTGACCTGCTCAGCGGCTCGCTCGACGCGTACATGTCGATGGTGTCCAACCGGCTCAACGACGTGATGAAGCAGCTGACCATCATCGCGACCATATTCCTGCCGCTGTCGTTCCTGACCGGGTTCTTCGGCCAGAACTTCGCCTGGCTGGTGAACCGGATAGGGTCGCTCGCCGCTTTCATCGGCATCGGCATCGGCACCGAGGTCGTGGCCGTCGTCGCCCTGGTCACGCTGTTCCGCACCCGGGGCTGGATGGGCAAGGGCAACAGATCCTAAAGACCCTTACGGCCGAACGGGCCGTGGCGCGTGCCCTCGTCCGCAGTCCCCCCTTGCGGGCGGGAAGAGATGGCACCGATAGCCTTTCCTGTGAAGCTTGGTGCCTGCTGCGGAAGGGACGGTTTCGTGACGGAGTGGTCACAGGTTCCCGCTGTTGCGCGGCCTTTGCCCGAGCCCGAGCCGCAGCCGGTGCTGGCGCCGCTCACCGCGGCCGCGATCTTCCTGGTGCTGACGATCGAGCCCGGCGGGGAAGCGGACGTCAGGGACTTGCTCGGCGACTGGGCCGGCCTGCAGCGGGCGGTGGGTTTCCGCGCCCCCGACCCTCCGCTGGCCTGCGTCGCCGGCATCGGGTCGAACGCGTGGGACCGCCTGTTCTCCGGGCCGCGCCCGGCCGAACTGCACCCGTTCCGTGAGCTCACCGGGACGGTGCACCGCGCCCCCTCCACGCCGGGCGACCTGATCTTCCACGTCCGGCATGAGCGGATGGACCTGTGCTTCGAGTTCGCGAGCCAGGTCATGACCCGGCTGGCCGGCGCGGCCACGGTAGTGGACGAGGTGCACGGATTCCGCTATTTCGACGAGCGCGACCTGCTCGGCTTCGTCGACGGGACCGAGAACCCGGTCGGTGCCGCGGCCGGTTCGGCGGCGCTGGTCGGCGATTCCGATCCCGGGTTCGCCGGCGGCAGCTACCTCATCGTGCAGAAGTACCTGCACGACATGGCGGCCTGGAACGCCCTGACCACCGAGGACCAGGAAAAGGCGATCGGGCGCTACAAGCTGTCCGACATCGAGATGCCGGACGACGTGAAGCCGGCCAACTCGCACGTCGCCCTGAACACCATCGAAGATCCCGACGGCACGGAGCGGCAGATCCTGCGGGCCAACATGCCGTTCGGCGAGGTGGGGCGGGGTGAGTTCGGCACCTACTACGCGGGTTACGCGGCCACCCCGAGCGTGACCGAGCAGATGCTGGCCCACATGTTCATCGGCAACCCGCCGGGCAATTACGACCGCATCCTTGATTTCTCTACGGCGGTCACCGGCAGCCTGTTCTTCGCGCCGGCGGCGGACTTCCTCGACGACCTCCCGGATCCGCCCGGCGGCGCGCCTGAGACGCTGGCCGCCGGTTCGCCTCCGGGTACCGGCTCACTGGGCATTGGCAGCTTGAAGAGGAGCACTAGCCATGAATAACCTGCACCGCGAGCTCGCTCCGATCTCCGATGCCGCCTGGGCGAGCATCGAGGAGGAGGCGCGGCGGACGTTCGAGCAGCACGTGGCCGCCCGCCGGGTGGTGGACCTGTCCGGGCCCGAGGGCCAGGGCCTGGCCAGCGTGGGTACCGGCCACCTGAGCGAGATCGAGGCTCCCGCGGACGGGGTCATGGCCTGGCTGCGCACCGCGCAGCCGCTCGTCCAGCTCCGCGTTCCGTTCACGGTGAACAGGCAGGACGTGGACGACGTGGAGCGCGGCGCCCAGGACTCCGACTGGCAGCCGGTCAAGGACGCAGCCAAGAAGATCGGCTTCGCCGAAGACCTCGCGGTTTTCGAGGGCTACCCGGCCGCCGGGATCGCGGGAATCAGGAAGAGCTCCTCCAACCCCGCGCTCACCTTGCCTGCCGAGGCCCGTGACTACCCGAACGTGGTCAGCCAGGCGGTGAGCTCACTGCGGCTGGCCGGGGTGGGCGGCCCGTTCTCGCTGCTGCTGTCCGCCGACGCCTACATGATGGTGAGCGAGACCTCCGATCACGGCTACCCGATCCGCGAGCACCTGGCCCGCGTCATCGACGGGGAGATCGTCTGGGCGCCCGCTATCGACGGCGCGTTCCTGCTCTCCGCCCGCGGCGGCGACTTCGAGCTGCGCCTCGGCCAGGACCTGTCGATCGGCTACCTCTCCCACGACGCCGACACCGTCCAGCTGTACTTCATCGAATCGCTGACCTTCCTCGTCTACACCGCCGAAGCCAGCGTGGCCCTGGGCGCCGCTAGCCGGCCGTAACCGGCTGTTTCGGGGGCTGCCTGGCCGGCGGCGGCTCGGACGGAGTGGTCTGCGGCAGCCACCGCAGCCAGCGGGGCAGGTACCAGTTGCGCGGGCCGAGCAGCTTCATCGCGGCCGGAAGCAGGAGCGCGCGGACGACGGTCGCGTCGAGCAGCACGGCCACGGCGAGGCCGACGCCCATCTCCTTCAGCATGAGTGAGTTGCGCTCCACCGGCCGGCGACCCCGGTCAGCCGACTGGTACTACTCATACTGCGAAACTCGGCCCGCGTGATCGGCTGCGGAAAGGGGCAAAGGCCTAGCATCTCGATGACCTCCGACCCTGCCTCCGGCACCGTCAGGAAACCCATCCTTTAGCCAGGAGACGTATGAGCTACCAGCGAACCTGATGGCTCCTTTACTGAAGGAGGGGTCGAGATGTCACAGCTCAGCGAGAACAGGCGCACTGACACCGACCCGAATACTCCCGCCCACAGCGAACAACTCGCCCGCGAGCAGGCCCTCAAGCAGATCGAGCGCAGGCGCCGCTTCAAGATCAGCAGCGTGATAGGCGCCATAGGCATGACGTTGCTCGTGGTCATCTGGGCCCTCACTGAGTACCACAACGCGGGAGGCTGGCCGACCCAGGGGTTCAGCCAGAGTTCCGGAATCCCGGACGTGTGGAACTTCTGGATCATCTACCCGGTCGGCGCGTGGCTGTTCCTGACGGCCGCGCACGCCTGGCTGGTCTACGGGAACAAGCCGGTCTCCGAAAGCGAGATCAAGCGCGAGATCGAGCGCCAGGCGCGCTGAGGCAGCCCGGGCTTACCTGCGGCACGCGTTCCCATGACGCCCATCGGCTCCTTCGCCTGCGAGCGGTCACTCGTACCGGGTAGGCGGGAACGGGTGGCGCTCGTCGACGGGACTTAGCTCGCCCTTGTCTTCCTGGCGCCGGAATTCGGCTCGCTCTTCCTGCCAGTCCTCGTTCTGGGTGATGTCCTCTGGCTGCGGCGCGTCTGTGGCCGGCGGCACCTCGTCGGGGTCGTAGGCATCGAGCCCGGCGGCGACCCGCTCTTCCTCGGTGAGGCGGGCGAGCTGGTCGTCATCAAGGCGCTGCGACGCACCTGCGTGCTCGTGACGGTCCCGGTGGAATCGCTCAGCAAAGTCATCCTGGTCTGACATTGCGCCTCCTCCGGCTAGTGCGGTGTGGTCCAAGTTAGCCGGCGGGGCGCATCGACTTGAGGTGGCCGCGCATCAAAACGGCCAGTCATAGCCTGTTCGACCGCCGCCTCGACGTGCAGCCGTGTCGTCGGGAACATCGGGATAGGGCTGTCCCCGGGCCGGCCTGACGTGCGGGAAAAGTCGTTGAACATCGTCCAGCCGGAGCCTACGGTGGGAAGTGCGTCCGGACTCATTCGGGCGGTGCCATCTTCGCTGCTAGGGCCTGTCATGAGACTTCGCAGATCCCGCCGCAGGTACCTGATACTGCTGAGCACGAGGCCCGTCCCGCCGTCCGGCATCCACCAGACCGCGCGGCTCGCCCGTCACAGGCGGTTCAGGTTGATGCGCACCGGCGCGCTGCTCACGGTCATCAGCGTCATGTGGCTGGCGCGGATCGCGCGCTCGCGCTGGCGGATCAGCCTCGGGCTTTGCGGCGGGCTGCTTGAGGTCCTCGGCCACGTCGCGTTCACCGGCCCGGCCAGGGGCACCGCCGACCTCCTGGGGCTGGTCGTCGTCCTGTTCGCCTGGCTGAAGAGTGCCGACCCGGCCAGCGACCGCGCTGCGATGCCGCAGGCCGCGTGGCGATGGCACGGCTGAGCCCTTAACGTCGACCAGTTCCAGCGTACGTGCAGGTCGGGCGGCTTGCGGAAGACCAGGCCGCGCGGCGCGCTCGGGTACCGGCGGTCCAGGCGCAGCCGGGGGAGCCGGCCCAGCAGGATGCCGATGGCGACCTGCGCCTCCAGCCGGGCCAGGTGCGCGCCGAGGCAGAAATGCGGGCCGTGCGCGAAGGCCAGATGGCGTCCGGCGTTGGGACGGCGGACGTCGAACGCGTCGGGCTCGCCAAAGACCGCCGGGTCCCGGTTCGCTCCGGCGATGGACACCGTGACCTGGTCACCGGCCCGGACGCCGGCGCCGCCCAGCCGGGCGTCCGTAGTCGCGTACCGGTCGACGACCGCCGCGGCCGGCTCCAGCCGCAGGGACTCCTCGATCGCCGCGGGCACCAGGCCGCGGTCGGCGAGCACCAGTTCAAGCTGGGCGGGGAAGGAGAGCAGGTGCAGCAGGGCGTTGGCGATCATGCCTTCGGTGGTCTCGATCCCGCCGAACATCATGACCGCCGCGTTCGAGATGACCTCCGCTTCGGTCAGCGGTCCGGCGGCCTCCGACAGCAGGGAGGCAGACCCCGGCGCCGCGATCACCCCGCGCAGGCTGGCGGCAAGCTCTGCGAACGCCGCCGTCCCGGCCGGCCCTACCGCCGGGGCGCGGGCCTCGGCCGTCGCGGCCTCGGCCTGCACCGCGGCCACGATCCCGTCGTACCAGGCCAGGACCTGGACGGGATCGGCTCGGCCGAGCCCGAGGGCCTCCGCCATGACCGCGACGGCCAGCGGCCCGGCCACGGCCCGGCGCAGCTCGGCCGCACCGCGCGGCTCGATGACCGACACCAGGCGGCCGGTCTCGGTCCACGTGAACGAGGCGAGCCGCGCGTGGACCTCGTCGCGCCGGAAGACGCGGTTGAACGGACCCCGGTGGCGCGCGTGCTGCGCGCCGTCCAGCGAGAGCATGCTCGGCCCGACCACCTTGGCCGTGGAGAAACGAGGGTCGTCGACCGTGAACGTCCGCGCATCACGCAGGACCTCCACGGCGAGGTCATACCCGGTGACGAGCCAGGCGCCGAGAGCGGGCACCCAGCTGGCCGGCGCGGCGGCCCGCAGCCGGGCCAGCGCCGGATGCGGGTCGGCCTCCAGATCGGCCAGCGTGACCAGGCCAGCTGGCGAATTCGACGCGGCCACCTTAAACCGCCGGCGCCGGGGGAGGAGCCGCCGGGTCCCGCACGGCGGTGGGCAAGGATGGCCATCAGGATCCACCCGGCCACCAGGACCAGCCAGAAGTTCACCAGACGGTACGCTAGCACGGCCGCGAGCGCCGGTGACCTGTGCAGGCCGGTGGCGGTCAGCGCGGCCGTCAGGGCCAGTTCGACCAGCGCGAACCCGCCGGGCGTGATGCCGGTGCTGCCGACCGCGGCGCCGGCCCCGTAGACGAGCAGCAGGTTGTCCCACGGCACGGGCAGGCCCATGGCCCGGATCGAGAAGGCCAGCGCCGCGCAGTCCGCCGCCCAGTTCAGCACGGCCAGCCCGAACACCTCCGCGTATGTCAGCCAGGGCATCCGGATGCTCGCCACCCGGTCGAGGAACCCGTCAAGACCGTCGACACCGTTGGCGGGAACGCCGAAGATGCTCCGGGAGAAGCCGACCAGCCGGGCGATGACCCGGTGCAGGAGCGCCCGGACGTCCTCGAAGCGCAGCGCGAGCAGGACGGCGGCGCCCGGGATGATGAACACCACGGCCCCGGCCAGCCCGGCCGCGCTGGCCAGCGACCCGGAGCCGGTGAGCGCGCCGATGGCCAGCAGGAAGGCTAGCGCCGAGGTGGAGAAGATCGCCGAGACGGCCAGCGTCCAGCCGGTGGTGGCGGCGTCGACACCGTGCCTGCGGAACTGGCGGTAGGAGAAGACCATGGCAAGTTCGGCGTCGGCGAACGGCACGGAGATGGAAAGCGCGTTCGCCGCGTAGGTGATCATCATCACCGACCCGAACCCGATCTGCCTGCCGTTGACGCGCACCAGGCGCCTCCGGCTGAGCCCGAAGCTGGTCAGCGAGATCGCCTCGGCCGCTACCGCGAGCAGGAACCAGCCCACGTTCAGGTTGGTCAGCACCCGCAGCGATCTGGCCAGCGTGCGACGTTCGATGACGATCACGCTGACCAGGACGGCGATGGCGAGAGCCGCGAGCAGGCTCCGGCGTACCTGGTACCCGCGGGGCGCGCGCACCGGCACCAGGTGCTGACCGGACACTGCTACCGCGGCGTCCGCCTCCGTCTCGGCCGGGGCGTCCACCCCGTCGGTCAAGGCAGCCGCTCCGCGCGCGTCGGCCCGGGAACGGACAAGCTAGCGGGGCGCTGCGGCTCACGACTGAGGACATGGCCCGGCTAGGTGCCTGGGAGGCTACTCCCCGGTGAGCCCGTCCACCGACTCCCGGAGGAGGTCGGCATGGCCGTTGTGCCGGGCGTACTCCTCGATCATGTGGCACACGATCCAGCGCAGGCTGGGCGCCCGGCCGTCGGGCCAGCTGCGCCGGGCCAGCTGCTCCAGGCCGCGGTCGGTCAGTGCCTTGGCGACCAGGGCGCGGGAGCGGGCCACGGCGTCCTGCCAGAGCGCGTGGAGCTGCTCGGGAGTGTCTGCGGCGGCCGAATGCCAGTCCCAGTCGGGGTCAGCCTCCCAGTCCACCGTGTCCCACGGCGGCTCCGGGTCCCGCTCGTAAAGGAACCGGGAGAACCACAGGTCCTCGACATAGGCCAGGTGCTTGAGCATCCCGCCCAGGGTCATCGGCGAGGCGGCGACCGTCGCTCCCAGGCCGGCTGCGTCCAGTCCGGCGCATTTCCAAGCCAACGTCGCGCGCTGGTAGTCCAGGAAGCCCAGGAGAGTGTCATTCTCGTCGGCCGTGAGAGGAGGTTCCGGGCGGCCCTGCTCGTCCACGTCGGTCATGAGCGGTGAGTTTAGGCGCTGAACCGGTCTGCTCTGCCGCCCCGATCGGCGGTTGGACTTGGTGAGGCTGGCGCACCTCGGCATAGAGGTTCGCCGAGTGATAAGAATTCTCCGAACGGGCCTAGGCGGAGCGGGAGAGCGGCTGCCGTATGCGCCGCGGTTCAATATCCGTCAGCTGACCGATGTCTTGCACTGCAAATTGCAGGAGCATTTTCGACGAAACAGGCGCAGAGTGCGTCAGCTGAGGAACCGGATAAACGCGATGACACCGACTCGTCCGACCGAACTGCACCAGCGTCGCCTCCGCCTGACCAGGGAACCAAGCGCGGCGGCCGAAGCCCGCAGTCAGGTCCGCGCGGTCATCCGTGCCTGGAAGGTCCCTGTCGATCCCGACATCGCGGTCCTGCTCACCAGCGACTTGATGACCAGTGCCATCACGCACGGGGAGGGTGAGACCGTCACGCTTGCCATCAGGTGCTCCCGCGGTCATCTGCGCATTGACGTCTACGACGCGTCGCGTTCCCTGCCGATGACGATGGGCGAACCAGCAGGTGCGGAGACTGGACGCGGGCTGGTGCTGGTGGCCGCTCTGTCGACCGAATGGGGCTCTTTTTACACCCCCGCCGGCCAGGCCGTGTACTTCACGCTCGCGTTCCAGCCCGATGAACATCTAGGAAAAGACACCAACCAGTGAGGGGCAACGTGGGAAGCACTACGCTCGGGAGTCCGCGCCAGCGGCCGAGTTCAGGCTTTTACTGGATCAAGAGTTCTCTGAGTTACGCCAACGGCAATTGCGTCGAGGTGGCGAGCCTGCCGGGTGGCGAGATCGGCGTTCGCAACAGCAGGGACTCAGCAGGGCCGGTCCTCCGGTTCACGCCGGACGAATGGCATGCCTTCCTCGGAGGCGTGCGAAACGGGGAATTCGGCAGTTTCGGCAGCTAGCAGCCGCCGGCGTCCCGCCGAACTCATCACGAAACCACCACGCAGTGTCCATGGTCCCGTACCAGGTGGCGAAGCAGGTGGCCGGGTTCTCGGCCCCCGGCCTTGAAGCGGCCGGACGTGGCGACCGGCCAGCAGGTGGCGAAGCCGCTGTGGGAGAGGCCGAAGACGCCGAGGCGGCCGCTGTCGGCGAGGCCGGCCCGTATCGCCTCGTCCGCAAGCGCACTCGCTGCCCCGCCATCATTGCGGTGTGTCGGCCGTGGGCCGTTTTCTTTGCCCGGCAATTTCGGGAAACGCGAGATTTGTCGGCTACTCCACAAATAACGTGACGGTAACGGCATACCTCGGGACCGTCCGCAAAACGGACGGCTGATGCTGATGTGACTCGGCGGCCCACCCTTGCCTCGAGTTACAGAATGAGCAACTCGTTATCGTCACGGGCTGTTCGGCATAGCCGAAAATTTCTTGTTTCCCGAAAGAGCCCAAAATGATGGCACGACGTCAGGTCGGCGAGTTCCGGCTTCCTGACGAGCCGGTATGTGGCGTGCAGCGGTGGTGTGCATGAGCGCGGGATGTCACGAGGCTCCGACATTCGGCCGGCCGGACCGGCAACTACCAAGAGATCAGCAGTCAAAGCAGCACGTGTAATAACGATGACACCAGTACGGGAAAACCGCGTTACGCACTTCATTAACAACAACAACCACAAAGTAAGCTTGCCGTCGCTGCAGCGCACGCTGATTAACGGGAATTACGCAAAGCTGTGGTACGGCCAGGCGGTGTCCGCGGTCGGGGACTGCGTCTTCGGTACGACGCTCGTGCTGTGGGTATCGCAGGTTCTCGCGAGCGGCCGGTCCTGGGCCCCCGCCGCGGTCAGCGGGATCCTAGTCGCTACGGCCGCCGCGTTTGCCCTGGTCGGGCCGGTCGCAGGGGTTTTCGTGGACCGGTGGAACCGCAAGTCGACGATGATGTGGACTGAGGTGATCCGCGCGGCGATGGTCGCGGGTCTGACCGGGCTGTCGTTCGTCCCGGTCCGCGACCTGCCCGTCGGGTTGTGGCTCGCCGCCGTGTACCTGGTCGTGTTCGTCCTGAACGCGTCTGGCCAGTTCTTCAGCCTCGCCAGGTTCGCGACGACTGGCGACGTGGTACATGGCGAGGATGACCGGGTGCGAGCGGCCGGCCTCGCCGAGGCCACCACGTCGGCGGCCGGGATCATCGGCCCGTCGATCGCGGCCCCGTTGCTGTTCACGGTCGGCATCCAGTGGGCGCTGGCCGCCAACGCCGCCTCCTACATCGTGTCCTATCTAGCTATTCGCTTCGTGCGGCTGACGGCCGAGCCTCGCCCGGCAGCCCCTGCTGGAGCGGGCGAGACCAGCCTGCGCGCTGAGTTCTTCGTCGGCCTGCGGCTCTTCGCGCGCAACCGGTTCCTGGTAACGCTCCTGACGGTCACGATGCTCTGCCAGTGCGGCACCGGCGCGATCAGCACGCTGAACGTGTTCTTCGTGACCCGCGATCTGCACGCGTCCTCCCATCTGTTCGGCGTCGCGGAGACGGCGATGGGGGCTGGCTTCATTGTCGGCGCGCTAGCGGCCGGCCGCATGGTGCGGTGGATCGGTGCACGCGCGCTCACCTGGTCGGGTCTGCTGGCAACCGGTGTCCTGGCGGCCGGCTACGCGCTGCAGCGCAGCTTCCTCGCTGGCCTCGTCATGCTGGCGATCTACGCCATGCCGATCGCCATGCTGAACACAGCGGTGGCGCCACTGCTCCTGGATGCGGCACCGCGCGAATACCTGGGCCGGGTGATGGCGGTGTTCAATCCGGTCAACCAGTTCGCCTCCATGCTCTCGGTGGTCATCTCCGGCTGGCTGACGAGCACCGTCCTGCGGAGTTTCCGTGCCTCGTTCGCTGGCGTCACCCTCAACTCGGTCAGCCTGATATTCATCGTCGC